>JAFYIF010000166.1 GCA_017538775.1 Oscillospiraceae bacterium
AGGGGGATGGAGGTCCCCGCCAGGGCGTTCAGCGTCAGAGGATAGACCCCCAGGCGGGTGGCCACGCCGCTGGGCTGGGCCGTCGTGGTCAGCAGCACATAGCTGGTCACCTTCCGGGGCTTGCCGGTGGAGGGGCGGTTGATCTGGGACAGGCCGCTGTCGCCGGGGAAGACCGCCTCCAGATTCGTGCTGCCGCCGCCGTCCAGGGTGGCGGCCTGGACGCAGCCCAGCTCCTGCATCCGCGCCGCCAGCGCGTTCAGCCCCAGGCCCACGCTGTAGCCGCTCTGCCGCCCGTCCACGGTGTAGAGCAGCAGCGTCCCGTCGGCCTTCAGGCCCACGGCGGTCCGGGGCTGGGCCGTGGCGCTGAGGCCGGAGCAGATTTTGCCGTTCTCCAGCAGCGGATAGAGCAGGGCCAGGGCGCTGTCCGCCGCCTCCCAGCCGGAAGCGCAGCGCACGCGCAGGCGCAGACGCGCCCCGGGGGCCAGCGCCGTCATCCAGTTCGGCGGCCCGTCGTCCGGGTCTCCCGCCAGGCTCAGCACCACCCGCCCCGCCGGGACGGACACCGGGCCAGATGCCTCCGTCAGCCGCTCCACCGTCAGCGTCACGTCGCCGCTGAGGGGGATGGGCCTGTCCGCCGTGCAGATCAGGTTCCAGCCGAAGCCCTCCCCGGCGGTCCGCCCCTCCGGGCTGAAGTCCTCGGTGAACATCGCCAGCCCCGCGCCCCGCTCCCGGTTCAGGGTGCTGACCCGGACCCAAACCGAATCCATGACCAGATAGAGGGTCTCCGCCGGGCGGCCAAGCATCGCGCTGCCGTCGGCCCGGAAGCCCAGGGCGCTCATCCAGGCGTCATCGGCGGCGCTGGAGCGCAAGTGCCCGTCGGACACCACCAGCCCCACGGGGGTCAGGGAGTCTACGTTATAGTAGCCGCCGTTGACCCCGGCGGCCACATGCAGGCCCCGGGCCTCCAGCCGCGCCGCCGCCTCCGCCATGGACGAGACGGAGCAGAGGCTCTCCCCGCTGACCGCCACGGGCCGCAGCGCCGCGCCGGGGGAGAGGGTCATATAGTTCTCGGTGCAGAGATCGGAGCCTGTCCACCAGACCGTCCGGCGCACGGAGACCCCCGGGCAAAGCCGGAAGGACCAGCCGTCCAGGGGCTCCGAGGCCGCCAGCGCAGCCGGGGCGAGCAGCAGCGCCAGAGCCAGAATCAGGGCCAGCAGCTTTCGTTTCATGCGTCATCCTCCTTGTCCGCTTGGGTTTCTCACTGATTATACAGCAATTTGCATCAAAGTACGAGAAAAAAATCCTTCCATTTTGGAACGCACAGCGCAAAGTTTCCCTTACATTTCTCTCAAAAATGTGATAAACTGGAGACGAAATCAAAATGGGGAATCGGCAAAGCGCAGCGGAAAGGGAGGCCAACGGTGGCAAATTATCAAGTGGGAGAGCTGGTCCTTTACGGACGGAACGGCGTGTGCCGCGTGGAGGACATCAATACGGACAGTGTGGGCAAGGAAGCGCCGCGGGAATACTATGTGCTCCGGCCGCTGTATCAGAACAGCAGCTGCTGCATCCGCATCCCGGCGGACAATCCGAAGGTGTCCTTCCGCCCGATCATCAGCGGCGAGGAGGCCCGGCGGCTCATCGAGTGGATGCCGGACGCGGAGGCCAAGCCCTATTACAACCGCAACCTCAACCAGCTGCGGGAGCATTACCGCTCCTGCATGGAGAACCTGAGCTGTGAGAACCTGATCCAGTTCACCAAATCCCTCTACATGAAAAAGCAGGAGGCCGAAGCAAGGCGGAAGAAGTTCGGCACCGTGGATGAGCGCTTCATGCGGGAGGCCGAGGAACTGCTCTTCGGCGAGTTCGCCGCCGCGCTGGACATTGAGCGGGCCAACGTGGCGCATTATATCGCCGACGCCCTGCAAATCAAATAAAATTTTGCGCAGGGTCATAGCATCCTGCGCGTTTTTTTCCGGGAAAGGAGGCCCCATGCCCCGCTATACCCACATCTTTTTTGACCTGGACGGGACTCTGACGGACTCCGCGCCGGGCATCCTCAACTCCGTGCGCTACGCGCTGGAGCGCCTGGGCGCCCCCGTCCCGGAGCGGGAGGCCCTCTTCGCCTTCATCGGCCCGCCGCTGCCGGACTCCTTCCGGGACCGCTGCGGCTTCGGGCCGGAGCAGGCGCGGGAGGCCACGCGGCTGTACCGGGAGTATTTCGAGCCCCGGGGCCTCTATGAGAATTCGGTCTACCCCGGCATCCCCGCCCTGCTGGAGCGGCTACGGGCATCGGGGCTGTGGCTGGGCGTGGCCACCAGCAAGCCGGAGCGCTTTGCCCGGCGCATTCTGGACCACTTCGGGCTGACGGCGGCCTTCGACTGCATCGCCGGGGCCGACCTGGACGGGCAGCGCAGCCGCAAGGCCGATGTGCTGCGCTACGCCATGGCGCAAAGCGGCGTCGGCGACCCGGAAAAGGCCCTGATGGTGGGCGACCGGGAGCACGACGCGCTGGGGGCGCGGGAGGCGGGCCTGGACTGCCTGGGCGTGCTCTACGGCTACGGCAGCCGGGAAGAGCTGCTGGAGGCCGGGGTCCGATACCTGGCCGAAACGGTGCCCCAGGTGGGGGAGCTGATCCTGGGGCTGATCTGACAGCCCTCGCGCTGCCCGCGTGCTATGCTGAAAGGCGCGGACAAGCACAGCAAGGAGGTTTGGGCCATGCGGAAAACCATCATCGTCGGGCTGCTGGGCCTCGGCCTGACGCTGCTGCTGGCGGCCTGTGGGTCGGAGCAGACCGGGACCGCGGCGTCGGAAGCGCTCTATGACGTGCCGGGGCTGGAGGCCGTCGCCCCGCCGCCCACCTTGGTCCCGGTGACGGAGCCGCCCAGCCCGCCCCAACCAGGGGAGCTGTACGGCAGCTATTATAACGACTATCTCCGCCTGACCCTGACGCTGGAGCCGGACGGGGCGGCCCGGCTCACCGGCGGCGCGGAGGAGCGGAGCGGGACCTACGCCCAGACGGAGGAGGGCCTGAGCCTGACCCTGGCCGGGGAGGACCTGGGCGCGGAGACGGACGCGGACGGGGACCTGACGCTGACCGGGCTGAGCGGCTATTTCCTGCGGGACTGGGACTTCTGGGGCATCACGCCGGAGGAAGTGGCCGGACCGGAACCGGAGCCGGACCTGTCCGAGCGGGGCGAGCTGCGGGACAACGGGGACGGGACGCTGCGCTTCCTGGACTATACGGCGGGGGTGGCCATGAGCTTTCCCGCCGGAATGGAGGTGCTGGTCCAAACGCCGGAGGGCGCGGCGGTGGTCAGCGACGGCGCGGGCGGCTGCGTCATCGCCCGCAACGTCACGGCGCTGCGGGAGCAGTCCAACCTCTGGCTGATCTCCTCCTCCAGCGCCACGGAGAAAGAGGAGTTCCTGGCCGACTGCATCCGCGACCTGGTCCTGCCGGACCTGGCGGCCCTGCACGGGAAGATCCTCAGCTACGCCAACCTGAGCCTGGGCCGGGAACCCCTGGAGGGCCGCCTGGCCGACGCCCGAATGCGCGTCAACGCCCAGGACGGGAGCTATGACCTGCTGGTGATGTGCTACCTGTCCACCTACGCGGACGGCACCGTGGCCTACATCTGCAAAACCGTGGTCTGCCCGGTGGGCGGCGCACAGACCGTGGACGAGCTGGCGGCGGCAGTCCGGGACGTGGGTGCCGTGCGGCTGGTGGCGGAGTGAGCTTTGATGCATCGGAAGAAAAAATGGGGGGAGACCGGACGGGTCTCCCCCTTTGGCATGGGCGGAAGCTCAGGGTGTGGGAGTGTTGAGAACTTGCATGAGTAACTTTACCATCGTCATGGGTTCGCTGAGTTCTGCGAATCCGGCGCGGTCGGAATACCGCTGATACAGTGCTTGCAGCCGGTCAAAGGCAGCAGCGGCTTCCGATGCGTTTCCTTCCATGAGGTAGCGGAGGGTCAGATTGAACAGACCCTTGGCGAACGCCAGCGCGATGTCCGCGTTGCCCGGGTAGTCCTTCCGAAGGGCCTCCAGACGGCCCAGCGTCCCCGCCGCCTCCGCCGCGTCCTGCTTGTTGCTCAGATTCACCAGACCACTGGCGAACGCCAGCGCGATGTCCGCGTTGCCCGGGTAGTCGCGCTGGGCGGCGGCGAGGCGTTCGGTCAGACTGCGGTCGGTCTCCGGGTGGCTGCATTCATCAATGGCGTTGACCGTCAGCCAAGCATACAGCAAAGCATCCGCCGCGTCCGCGTGGAGGAACAAAGCATCGGGAGACGGAAACAGCCGGAGCCAGTCCGCCGGGCCTTCGTTCAGCAGGTGCCCGTGGTCGGAGCAGACCCGATCAAAGAAGACTGCGGCGCTGATCGCCCACTTCCAGACCCTGCGCAGAAAGTCCAGCCGCCTGTCGTCTCTCAGGGACCCATCCAGCAGCCAGCGCAGGACGAAATACTCGCCCAGCAGATCCGGCTCCATCGGGCGCAGCCGCTCCCCATCCGCCAGCCAGACGCCCCGGAGAAGATCCTCGGGCGCTTCCAGCCCGGCCGCCTCCGCCGCCTGTGCGACGCGGCGGTACTGCTCGGGACAGAGGGCTTCCAGCTCATCCAGAGCCGCTGTGCCGATCTGCGCCGTGGCGAAGCGGTACAGGTCGAGGCAGGCGGACAGGAGCGCCCGGTCGCTTCTCCTGCGGTCCGTCACCTGTCGGATGGCGCCGTCCAGCAGATGCTCCTCCCGGTCCAAAATCGCGTCCATCGCCCGCTCCCGGTTCCAGTGGCTCACGTCCTGCCCGTCCATCCAGGCGTCGGTGAGGAAGAGGGCGTAGAGGGGACGCCGGAGGCCGGGGTCGGTCTCATCCAGCTTCCTGAGCAGCGTCGCGCAGTCGGTTTCCTCCGGCAGGGCGTGAGCCTTTCCCTGTTCCCGGAGCTTTGCGGCGAAGGAACGCATGACGCCCATCAGCGCCGCGTCCGAGAGCGGGGTCAGCTCCAGAAAGGGGCCGTGACAGCGGCTTTCCAGCTTCCTGCGGCGGTATCCGTCCCCATAGAGCTGCGCCACCCAGTCAAAGCCGGATGTGTCGGACTGGCCGCTGCGCTCCACCAGCAGCAGCCGCAGGGGAGCGCTGCGGGGCTGCTCCAGCAGCCGCTCCATGGCCTCTCCCAGCGCCCCGGCGTGGGCCTGGACGTAGTCGGCCACCAGCAGACTGCGCCGGGGAAAAGCCTCTATTGCCCGGGACAGGTCGTCAAAGTCCGTCTGGGTCAGCACATGGCAGTCCCAGCCCCCCAACTTCGCCACCTCGTCCCGCAGCTCCAGCGCCAGACGGCTCTTGCCGCTGCCGCCGGGGCCGGTCAGCGCCCACCAGCGGAAGGGCTCGTCCGGCTTGGCGGTCACAAAATTCAGCAGGGCCTCCAGTTCATCGTCCCGCCCGGAAAAGGCGGACAGACGGCTTTTGTAGTGGAATTCGTTCTCCGGCGGACTTGGCAGCGCGGAGCGCCGGAGGGACAGATGCCGGTAGGACACCGGGTCGGTCTCCTGCAAAAGCCGCTCCAGAAGGACCCGCGGCGCGTCGTATTCACCCTTGGGATAGACGATGGCGCGGATGCAGAGGTCAGACAGCGCTCTGATCCGGTCGTTCCGCTCCTCCGCCTTGCAATCGAGGACGGCGAAGTGGACGCTGCCGGGGACAGCGCAGTCCCGCAGCACCTCCACGGTCCGGTCTTTCTCCAGGCTGCAGCCCAGGAACAGAAGACTCCGGCGGTTCATAAAGTCTTGCAATGCCGCCCGGACGGGGCTGCCCGGGGCGTAGTGTCTCTCATACTGAACGGGCGTGAAAACCAGCGTGTCAAAGTCCGTCAGCGTGTCCGAGACCGAGCCGTGGAGCTTGAACAGGCAGGGGCTTTCCCGCAGTCGGACGGCCTGGTTCCGCAGGTTTGGACTGGTGGGACTCAGGACCGGGAGCGGTCGGCCGTTCCAATGGGAATAGACCTGTTCCAGCACCTCGTCAAAGTTGGTGGTCAGCACCGGGCAGGGAAAGAGCCGGGGCAGCAGTTGGACCGCCATGCCCTCCCGTACCGCAGGGGGCGTCTGCCGGTACTTCTCCAGGGAAAAATAGCCGATGAGGTCATAAACCAGATTGTTGCCGCCGCGCCTGGCCTCCAGGAATCCGGCGGCCTCCAGCATCTCCCCCGCTTGCAGCAGACGGTCCAGCTTCGCCTCATCGCTTGCGTCGCCCAGCAGCTTGCCCAGGTGCCGGAGCGCGTCGGCCCAGCCCCCGTAAACGGGCGCGGTCAGGCCAGCCCCCACGAATGGGAGCAGTTGTACGCGGGTTCTGAGAATGGCGTCAAAGACGGCTTGGTTGCCCGGGTGAAAAGCCATGATCTGGTCAAATGTGATCGCCACGCGCCCACCTGCTTTCTGTCTTTTTTGCAGTAAATCCAAACTTATATAAGAGATTATACCCGATGCAAATTCCCATGTCAACAAAAAACCCGGCTTCCGGGAAGCCCGCATCGAAACCCGTCGAGCCGCAGCGGGCCGGGTCAGGACTGTACCCTTCCGGTCTGCTGCGGCTCGATGGTTTTCTGCGCCGGGGCGCCTAAGTGTATAATTTGAATTGGCAAAAAAAGGGAAGGACCATATAGCCCTTCCCGTCACCTTGTAGTAGTATGAGTTTGCGGACCACATACGAAAGCGAGGTGACAAGATGACTATAACA
>JAFYIF010000167.1 GCA_017538775.1 Oscillospiraceae bacterium
AGGCCGGGACCGTGGTGCACGTGGCGGCGGAGGGGCGTTATCTGGGCAGCCTTGTGGCGGCGGACGCGGTGAAGCCCGACGCGCCGGAGGCCCTGCGGCAGCTCCGGGAGCTGGGCGTGCGCCGGACCGTGATGCTCAGCGGGGACCGCCGGGCCGCCGCCGAGGCCGCCGCCGAGGAACTGGGCATCGACGAGACCTGCGCCGAGCTGCTGCCCGCCGACAAGCTGCGGGAGCTGGAACGATTGCTGGCCCAGCCCCGCCGGGGGACGCTGCTCTATGTGGGCGACGGCATCAACGACGCCCCGGCCCTGGCCCGGGCGGACGTGGGCGCGGCCATGGGCGCCCTGGGCGCCGACGCCGCCATCGAGGCCGCCGACCTGGTGCTAATGGACGACCGCCCCGGCAAGCTGGCCGAGGCCCTGCGCATCGCCCGGCGCACCGGGCGCATCGTCCGGGAGAACATCGGCTTTGCCCTGGCGGTGAAGCTGGCGGTGCTGGCTTTGGCAGTCGTTGGAGTCGCTACCATGTGGATGGCATCCTTTGCCGACGTGGGGGTTTGCGTGCTGAGCGTGCTGAACGCCATGCGGGCGCTGCGGGGAAAGTGAATTGAAAAAGCGGAAGGTTTTCGGCCTTCCGCTTTTTCCTATGCTTGCCCCTGTTCCAGCTTTG
This sequence comes from Oscillospiraceae bacterium, assembly GCA_017538775.1. Lineage (GTDB taxonomy): Bacteria > Bacillota > Clostridia > Oscillospirales > Oscillospiraceae > RGIG7114. The sequence goes on from JAFYIF010000167.1 coordinate 670, forward strand.
CCAGATACTCCGCCGCGTCGTCCTGTTCCTCGTCCAGGTCCTCGCCCACGTCCACCACATGGGGCTGGCGGCGGTAGAGGATGTCGTAGAGGATGGGGATGATGAAGAGGGTCATCAGCGTGGCGTAGAGCAGGCCGCCGGTGATGACTGTGGCCATGCCGCCGCCCAGTTCGCTGCCCATGTCGTCCCCGAAGATCAGCAGGGCCATGGCAAGGATGGTGGTCAGGGTGGTCATCAGGATCGGGCGCATCCGGGTCTGGCCGGTGACCACCAGGGCCTCCCGTTTGGGAAGACCGCCCAGGCGCAGGCGGTTGGCGTAGTCCACGAAGACGATGCCGTTGTTCACCACCGTGCCCATCAGGATCAGGAAGCCCATGATGTCCAGCATCGTGAGCTGTCGCCCGGCCACGAGCAGCGCCAGCATCCCGCCGGTGAAGGCCAGGGGCACGGTGAAGAGGATGATGAAGGGGCTCAGGAGGCTTTGGAACTGTGCCACCATGATGAGATAGATCAGCAGCAGCCCCAGCCCGGCCAGCAGGGCCATCTGCGCGATCATGTCGTTTACCTGCTCGCTCTCGCCGCCCACGCGGATGGAATAGCCGTGGGGCAGGCTGGACGACAGTTCCTCCAGCCGCGGGGCCAGGGCGCGGGACAGGACCGTGGTGTTGTAACCCGGCAGGGTCTCGGCGCTGACCGTGATCTGGCGGCTCAGGTCGCTGCGCCGGATGGTGCTGGGGGAGCGGGTCTCCTCCAGCCAGGCGAACTCGCCCAGCCGGTGGGTCGTGCTTTGTTCGGCCTCGGTCTCCCCTTCTCCGCCCTGGTTGAGCGCGTCCAGCCCCTCCCCCAGGGCCTCGCCGCCCAGGGAAACCGGGGTGAAGGCCAGGTCCAGCAGCTTCTCCCGGGTCAGCAGGTCGGTCTCGTCGGAGACCGTGACGGTCATCTCCAGGCCGTTGGCGGTGATGGTGGTGCTGCGGACGCTGGTTTGCAGCCGCGTGGCGATCTCCGCGTAGATCTGGGCCACGGTCAGGCCGTACTCCATGGCCTTGTCCTTGTCGATGCGCAGCCGCAGGGTGTCCCCCGCGTCCTCGCTGCCGTCGGAGACCGCGCCGAAGCCCTCCACGTCCCGGATGATGTCCGCCACCTGGGCGGCGATGTCCGTCAGGCGCTCCAGGTCCGCCCCGCTGACCGCCACGGAGAGGCCGGAGGAGGTGAAGCTGGTGAAGTCCATCATCTGGGAGGTCTGGGCCGTCACCGTGCAGTCCAGGTCGGCGCAGCGTTCCTCCGCCTCCCGGCAGAGGCGGCGCAGCGTGCCGGAAGAGGTGCCCTCCGGCACCGTGACATAGCAGATGAAGCTGCCGAAGCGGGAACTGGCCCCGGTGGTGATGCCCACGGAGGAGACCACGCTGGAGCTGTCCATGATGCCCACGCTGTCGATGCCCTCCAGCTCCAGCAGGCGCTCCATCACCCGGTCGGCGCTGCGGTAGGCCGCGGCGCGGTCTGCGTCCTCCGGCATCGTGACCGTCACGTTGACGCTGTCGCCGGTGAAGTCCGGGAGGATGACGATGCCGATGCTGAGCAGCCGCAGCAGGGAGACCGCCAGCAGCGCGACGCTGGCCAGCAGGGCCAGGGCCTTGTGCTTCAGGCACCAGCGCAGCCAGAAGCCGTAGCGCCGCTGAATCCGCTCCATCAGGCGGTTGGGCCGGGGCTGCACCCGGCGCAGCAGCGTGGAGGTGGAGGCGGGGATCAGCGTCACGGCCACCAGCAGGGAGGCGGCCAGGCAGTAGGAGACGGTCAGGCTCAGGGGCAGCAGCATGTCCCGCACGGTGCCGTTGGTGAAGACGATGGGGAAAAAGACGCTGACGGTGGTGAGGGTGGAGGCCACGATGGCCCCGGCCACCTGTTTCGTGCCCTGCACCGCCGCCCGGGGCGCGGCCAGACCCCTGGCCCGCAATCGGACGATGTTTTCCAGCACGACGATGGAGTTGTCCACCAGCATCCCGATGCCCAAGGCCAGGCCGGAGAGAGTCATCATGTTCAGGGACAGGCCGGTGAAGTACATCAGCACCAGCGCGAACAGCACGCTGAGGGGGATGCTGAGGGCCACGACGAAGGTGGGCCGCAGGTCCCGAAGGAACAGGGCCAGCACCGCCACGGCCAGCAGCGCGCCCAGCAGCATACTGTTCAGGATGCTGTTGATGATAATTGTAATGTATTTCCCCTGGTCCAGCAGCCGGACCAGCCGGAGGGCGCCGTCCCGCTCCCGCAGCTCCGCCATGGCCTTCTGGCAGCTCCGGCTGACCGCGTTGGTCCCGGCGGTGGAGCCCTTGTAGATGCAGAGCATGATCCCGCCCTCCCCGTTCAGGCGGGCGTAGCTGTCCAGGGCGTTGTCAATCAGGGTGATGTCCGCGATGTCGGCCAGGCGCACCGGGCCGACGCCGTCGATGTCCGCCAGCAGCGTCCCGGCGATGTCCTCCTGGCTGTCGTACTCGTCCCCCACCCGCAGCAGCCAGCTGTGGTCCTCCGCGTCGTCCACATAGCCTGCGGGCATGGAGAAGTTCTGGGCGTAGATGAGTTTGGAGAGGGTGGCGGCGCTGAGCAGCTCGTCCATGTTGGCGCGCTCCAGCGCCTGGGCCCGGGCCTGCTCATACTGGGCCTCGGCACTCTGGAGCTGACTCTGGGCCTGGGCCAGCTGGCGGGAGGCCTCCCCAAAGGCCAGGGCCGCGTCCAACTGGCCCTGGCTGAGCTGGGCCAGCAGCCCCTCCAGGGTCCCCAGCAGCGCCGGGAGTTCCGCGGAGCGCTCCCCCAGCGCGGTCAGCACGGTCCGCAGTCTCTCCGACTGCTCGCTGAATTGCGCGCTCAGTTCCAGACTGTCCAGCCGGTCCAGCACCGTCCAGAGCTGGGTGCTGAGGGCCGCGATGCGCCCGTAGGCACCCGAGAGATGGGAAAAGGCCGCGCCCGCGCCGCCGCCGGCGGCCAGCTCACCGGAGAGCTGGCGCAGATCGCCCCGCAGCCGCCCCAGAAGCTGGCGCAGGGCCGGAAGCTCCGATATGCCGTCGTCCAGCGCCCCGGTCAGGTCCCGCAGCAGCCGCGCCGCGTCCGCCTCCGCCGTCCGGAATTGTTCCAGTTCCTGACGCAGCGTCTCCAGATCCCCTTCCAGCAGGGCGTCCAGCG
>JAFYIF010000168.1 GCA_017538775.1 Oscillospiraceae bacterium
AGCCGCAAGAAGCAGGTGGCCCGGCAGAAGGCCGCCGCAGCGCGGGAGGAACAGGCCAAACAGGCCAAGGGCGCCAAGCCCAAGGACATCCCGCCCAGCCAGGTGGGCACCCGTCGCTACGCCCGGGGCCGGGCCTATGACCCGGACCGCTTCGTGAACGCCGGCGCGGCGGACGAGGCCGAAGCCAGCGAGGAAGCGACCGCCCCTGCTCCCGCTCCCGTCCCCTCCCCCGCTCCCCAGACCGCAGCGGTCCCGGCGGAGGAAGAGGACTATGACCCCTACAGCGCCCCCGACGAAGACGAAACCGAAGCGTCCGACGCGGACGAAACCTGAGAGAAGGAAGAAAAGAGCATGACGAACTATCTTGATGTCAGCGGCAAGACCGAGGACGAGGCCATTGCCGCCGGCCTGAGCCAGCTGGGTCTGAATCGGGACGATGTCTCCGTGGAGATCCTGGAGCGCGCCAAATCCGGCTTTCTCGGCATCGGCAGCAGCCCCGCCAAGGTGCGGCTGACCTATGAGGTGCCGGAGGCCCCCGCGCCGGAGTCGGCTCCCGCCCCGGCGAAAAAGCCGGAGCAGCCCCCCCGCAAGCGCGAGCGGCAGGGGAAGAAGCCGGTGCAGGAGGCCCCGGCCAAACCCCAGGCCAAAGCGGAACCCAAGCCCCGGCCCGAGCCCAAAGCCAAAGCCGAGCTCAAAGCCGCCGATGCTCCCGCCGAGGGCGGTCAGAAGGAGCGGGTGGAGCGTTATCTCCACGGGCTGCTGGAGCTGATGGGCGTGGAGGCGGAGCTGATCTTCACCGAGCGGCCCGGCGGCGGCCTGAACGTGGAACTCAGCGGCAGCGGCATGGGCGCGGTGATCGGCCGCCGGGGCGAGACCCTGGACGCCATTCAGCATCTGGTGAACTACTCCGTCAACCGGGGCAGCGATCGGCGGATGCACATCAACGTGGACGCGGAGAACTACCGCAGCAAGCGGGAGGAGTCCCTGGTGCATCTGGCGGAGAAGATGGCGGCCAAGGCCATCAAGTACAAGCGCAGCATGGCGCTGGAGCCGATGAACAGCTACGAGCGCCACGTCATCCACACCGCCCTGCAGAACTATGAGGGCGTCTCCACCTCCAGCATCGGCACGGAACCCAACCGCCGGGTGGTGGTCAGCTATGACCGCGCCGCCGCGAACGCCACAGGCAACAAGCCCCAGAGCCGCGAGTGGGCCTGAGGGACATTCATTTGCAGAAAGGAAGCAGACCAATGGTATTCGACAAGCTCTGTGAGCTGCTGGCCGATCAGCTGGGCGTGGACCCGGCCGACATCAGCCCCAAGACCCACATCATCCGCGACCTGGGCGCGGACTCCCTGGACGTGGTGGAGATGGTCACCACCCTGGAGGACACGTTCAACATCGTCTTCCTGGACGAGGAAGTGCGCGAGCGCCTGACCGTGGGCGAGATCGTGGCGTATATCGAGAGCAAGCTGTAAGGCGGGGGCGCAGGATTAAATCAGAAACAGGGGCTGCATCGCCGTAGCCCCTGTTCTGCTGTGCCAGACGGAGAGATCAGGAGGAAAAAATGATCCTGTTGGTAATTGATATGCAGAAAGGGATCGTGGACGACGAACTGTACGCCTTCGACACCTTGATGGACAGATGCGTCCGACTTGTTGATGCCGCAAGAAAGAAGCGCGTAGAGGTCATTTTCGTCCAGCATGACGCAGGCCCGGACAGCGGGCTTTCCGTGGGAGACGAGGGCTTCGAGATCATCAGCGAATTGCGCCCGGAACCGGGCGAAAAGGTCTTCATCAAGAAGATCAACAGCTGCTTCGGCAATCCGGACTTCCGAAATTACATGGAGCAGCAGGAAGAGAAGCGTGTGATGATCATTGGCTTGCAGACAAATTACTGCATTGACGCCACAGTAAAGTCCGCATTTGAAAGAGGCTTCGAGGTCATCATTCCCGAAGGAACCAATTCCACGTTCGACAACAACTATATGACCGCTGAAACAACCGTCCGGTATTATCACGAAGACGTTTGGGAAGAACTGGTCGATGTCGTAACGCTCGAAGAAGCTATGGGCATGTTGGGTGAGGCATAAGTGAGCAGACTGCGAAAAAGCCAGAGGACGCTGTCCGTTCTTGCGGATGCGTCCTCTGGTTTCTTCTATTCTTCCCGTCAAAACGGCAGCGCGTCCGGGCACGCATCCCCGCTCCGCAGCTTTGCCATGATGCGGCACATCAGGGCCGTTCTGCCGAAGGGGGTGATGAGATACCAGCCGTCGCAGTGTGGGGCGGCGCGGCGGGCCAGGGCGACGGAGAGGGCCTCGGCCAGGGTCTCCGCCCGGGCGCGGTCCAGGTTCTCGTAGGCGGCGATGATCCGCTCATCCACCCGGATGCCGGGGACGGAGGCGTTCATGTACTCCGCGTTGCGGCGGCTGACGATGGGCATGATGCCCGCCAGGATGCGGGCGCTCAGAGTCTCCCGGGCAGCGCGCAGGTTTTCAAAGGCTTCGGGGCTCAGCAGGGGCTGGGTGAAAAAGACCTCCGCGCCCGATGCCTCCTTCTCCCGGGCCCTGCGCAGTTCGATGTGGAAGTTGCGCATGTTGAGATTCAAGGCCGCGCCCAGGTGCAGGGGGCGGGGCAGGCTCTCGTTCAGCTTGCGGGCGAAGTCCAGCAGGCGCATGGAATTGAAGTGATAGACTCCCTTCGCCCCCTCGTCGCCGGGGATGCGGTCGCCGGTGACCAGCAGCACCCCGCCCACGTCCTCGGCACTCAGGCCCATCAGCAGGGACTGGGTGGCCAGGGCGTTGCGGTCCC
>JAFYIF010000169.1 GCA_017538775.1 Oscillospiraceae bacterium
CCGCCACCATCGTCTCCGGAGCCATGGCGGAGCGGACGAAGTTCTCCGCCTACTGCGTCTATTCCGGCTTCATCAGCCTCGTCATCTATCCCATCGAGGCCCACTGGATCTGGGGCGGCGGCTGGCTGAGTCAGCTGGGCTTCCATGACTACGCCGGCTCCTGCGCCATCCACATGGTGGGCGGCATCGCGGCCCTTGTCGGCGCCGTCGTGCTGGGGCCGCGCATCGGCAAGTACGTCCGGGACAAGGACGGCAAGGTGCGCAAGGTCAACGCCATTCCCGGACACTCCATCCCCCTGGGGGCCCTGGGCGTGTTCATCCTCTGGCTGGGCTGGTACGGCTTCAACGGCGCCGCCGCCACCACGCCCACGGAGCTGTCCGCCATCTTCCTGACCACCACCATCGCGCCCTCCGTGGCAACCTGCGCCACGATGTGTTACACCTGGTGCAAAAACGGCAAGCCGGATGTTTCCATGTGCCTGAACGCGGCGCTGGCGGGCCTGGTGGGCATCACCGCCGGCTGCGACGCGCTGGACGCCCTGGGCGCGGGGGTCGTGGGTCTGGTCTCCGGGATCCTGGTGGTGGTCGTGGTGGAGGGCCTGGACCTCCGGCTCCACATCGACGACCCGGTGGGCGCGGTGGGCGTCCACTGCGCCAACGGCATCTGGGGCACCCTGGCCGTGGGCCTGCTGGCCAACCCGGAGGCCCCCGCCGGGCTGCGGGGTCTGCTGTACACCGGCGACTTCACCCAGCTGGGCCTGCAGGCCCTGGGCTTCGCCGCCGTGGCGGCCTGGGCGGCGGGGACCATGCTGCTGTTCTTCCGCCTGCTGCGGCGGCTGGACTTCCTCCGCGCCGATCCCGCCGACGAGCTGGCCGGTCTGGACGGCAGCGAGCACGGTCTGCCCAGCGCCTACGCGGACTTCATGCCCGCCGTGGAGCGCTACGCGGAGTTCGGCGGGGCCGAGCAGCCCGTGGCGGTCAGCGGCTTCACCCCTGTGGCCGAGGCCGTCCCGGTCCGGCGCGAACCGGCCTTTGACCGGGACGGGCACAAATTCACCAAGGTGGAGATCGTCTTCAAGGAGGAAAAGCTCTACGCCCTCAAGGAGGCCATGAGCCGCCTGGGCATCACCGGCATGACCGTCTCCCATGTCATGGGCTACGGGATGCAGAAGGGCCACACCGAGTACTACCGCGGCGTGGCCGTGGAGACCGACCTGCGCCCGAAGGTGCAGGTGGACATCGTCGTTTCCGCCATCCCCGTGCGGGATGTGATCGAGACGGCCAAGCGGGTCCTCTATACCGGCCACATCGGCGACGGCAAGATCTTCGTCTACGACGTGGAGAACGTGGTCAAGGTCCGCACGGGGGAAGAGGGCTACGACGCGCTGCAGGATGTGGAGTGAGAACAAAGAGGAGGGACTGCCATGTGTTCCATCATGGGTTTTACAACATGCGGTCTGGACGCGGAAACGCTGTGGGAGTACTTTGGCCGCACCGTCTCCCGGGGGCCGGATCAATCCCGGGTGGAACCGGCAGGGGAGGGCTGTCTCTGCTTCCACCGGCTGGCCATCATGGGCCTGCACCCGGAGGGGATGCAGCCCTTCCGCCTGGACGGCGACAAGTGCGTCTGCAACGGGGAGCTGTACGGCTTCCGCCCGCTGAAGCAGCGGCTGGAGGAGCGGGGCTATGTCTTCCAAAGCGGTTCCGACTGCGAGCTGATTCTGCCCCTGTACCGGGAGTACGGGCTTCAAATGTTCTCCATGCTGGACGCGGAGTTTGCCATGCTGCTCTATGACGGCGCGAAAAACCGCTTCATCGCCGCCCGGGACCCCATCGGCATCCGCCCGCTCTTTTACGGCCTGGACGCGGGCGGGCATATGGTCTTCGCCAGCGAGGCCAAGAACCTGGTGGGCCTGTGCCGGGAGATCCGCCCCTTCCCGCCGGGCCACTACTACGCCGACGGGGTCTTCACCCGCTACGCCGACCCGGGCACGGTGGAGCGCTATGTGGAGGACGACCTGGACACGGTCTGCGCGAACATCCGGGAGAAACTGATCCGCGGCGTGGAGAAACGCCTGGACGCCGACGCGCCCCTGGGCTTCCTGCTCTCCGGCGGCCTGGACAGCTCCCTGGTCTGCGCCATCTCCGCCCGGCTGCTGGGCAGACCCGTCCGCAGCTTCGCCATCGGCATGGACACCGACGCCATCGACCTGAAATACGCCCGCCGGGTGGCCGACTGCATCGGAGCTGCGCATACCGAGGTCTACATGACCCGGCAGGAGGTGCTGGACGCCCTGGAGGACGTGGTCGCCCTGCTGGGCACCTGGGACATCACCACCGTCCGCGCCAGCCTGGGGATGTATCTCTGCTGCAAGGCCATCCACGAGCGGACGGACATCCGGGTGCTGCTCACCGGCGAGATCAGCGACGAGCTGTTCGGCTACAAATACACGGACTTCGCCCCCACGCCGGAGGCGTTCCAGGCGGAGGCCAAAAAGCGCCTGGACGAACTGCACCTGTACGACGTGCTGCGGGCCGACCGCTGCATCTCCGTCAACTCCCTGGAGGCCAGAGTGCCCTTCGGAGACCTGGATTTCGTCCGATACGTCATGTCCGTGGACCCGAAATTGAAGATGAACCGCTACGGCATGGGCAAGTATCTGCTGCGCCGCGCCTTTGCAAACGATAAGCTGCTGCCGGAAGAGATCCTCTGGCGGCAAAAGGCGGCCTTCTCCGACGCGGTGGGCCACTCGATGGTGGACGATCTGAAGGACTACGCCCAGTCCCTCTACAGCGACGCGGAATTCGAGGCAAAGCGGAGCCGGTACGACCACTGTCCGCCCTTCACCAAGGAAAGCCTGCTCTACCGGGAACTCTTCGAGCGCCACTATCCCGGCCAGGCCCGGATGATCCCGGACTACTGGATGCCCAACCGCACATGGCCCGGCTGCAACGTAAACGACCCCTCCGCCCGCGTCCTGAGCAACTACGGAGCCAGCGGAACATGAGGACACGAGGGCAGGACAAACGAACCCGCCCCCTGACCTCCATGCACCC
>JAFYIF010000170.1 GCA_017538775.1 Oscillospiraceae bacterium
CATTTTGCGCGGCGGGCAGCTGCTGCTGGAGCGGGCGCTGAGCGAGCTGCAGGAGAACCTGGTGAAGCTCCAGCTGGCCTTTGCCCGGGAGCAGGAGCTGCCGGAGGACCTGAACGTGCTGCACCGCAGCGGGAGCGGGCGGCTCCAGACCCTGATCGTCCGGGGCAGACCGGAGGAGGTGACGGCCCGGCTGGAGGCCATGCAGCCCCTGTTCCTGGAGGCCGCGCCGCTGAATCTGGAAGAGATCTTCATCTATGAGTTGGGAGGGACGGAGTATGAAGTCCAAGACATCCTGCATTAACGCCACGGTATTCCGCTCGAGCTTCAGCCGCTTCTGGCCGCTCTGGGCCATGTACCTGTTCCTCTGGGTGCTGCTGCTGCCCGTCCACATCTCCAACGACCGGCTGAACATCCTGCACGACCCCAGCGTCGGGGAGCACTGGACCCTGGCCCTGGGCGTCTACGGCGGCGTGGCTTTCGGGGCTGTTATGGCCATCGCCGCGGCCATGGCGGTGTGGAGCTATCTCTACTTCAGCCGCAGCGCCCAGGGCATCGCCTGTCTCCCCCTGCGGCGGGAGACGGTCTGGACCAGCGCCATGCTGGGCGGGCTGGTCCCGGCCCTGGCCGTGCATCTGCTGGCCGCCCTCAGCGGGGCCCTGGTGGGCGGGCTGATCGGCTGGAACTGCCTGGGCCTGATGCTGCGCTGGTGCGGCATCGTCAGCCTGATCTACTTCTTCTTCTACGCCTTCGCCTGCTTCTGCGCCCAGCTCACCGGCAGTCTCATCATTCTGCCCCTGGTCTACGGCGTGCTGAACTTCCTGGCCGTGGGGGCGGAGCTGCTGGCCCGCGGCCTGCTCAGCACCTTTGTCTACGGGATGCCGGCCCTGGGCATGGGCGACATCGCCCTGCGCTGGCTGTCCCCGCCGGTGGGCTATGTCAGTACGATGGGCGTGGACTATGAGCAGGTGGCGCTGTACGGGACCCACGCCCTCTGGATCTACGCCCTCGCGGGGCTGGCGCTGCTGGCCGGGGCGCTGCTGCTCTATCGCCGCCGCCGGATGGAGTCCGCCGGGGACGTGGTGGCGATCCGGGCGCTGAAACCCGTGTTCCGCTGGTGCATGGCCCTGGGTTCCGGGCTGCTGCTGGCTACGGTGTTCTACTTCTTCCTCTTCGTCTGGAATGAGGCGCAGCAAGCCGACGCGGTCTTCCTGAGCACCCTGCTCTCCATGCTGCTGGGGGCCGTGCTGGGCTGGTTTGCGGCGGAGATGCTGATGCGCAAGTCCTTCCGGGTCTTCCATGGCCGGACCTGGGCCGGAGCGGGCCTGGTCTGCGTCCTGATCCTGGCCGCGCTGCTGGGCGTCCGCTACGACCTCTTCGGCTATGAGCGGCGCGTCCCGGCGGCGCAGGAGGTGGACAGCGTGCTGATCCGCACCCCCTATACCGCGCTGCTCAGCTCCGAGGAGGGCATCGAACAGGCCCGGACGCTGCACCAGAGCATTCTGGAGGCCAAAGACTACCACACGGACCCGGAGAACGGCGCCCAGCGTGGGCTGTACTTCACCCTGGACTATGAACTGCGCGGCGGCGGACATCTGACGCGGGAGTACCATCTGTATGTCCCGGATCAGGGCAGCCGCCCGGAGCTGGACGCGCTGCAGGCCCTGCTGAACACGCCGGAGGCCATCGCCTCCCGGAACGAGGAGCTGGATTCCGTCACCGCCGCCC
>JAFYIF010000171.1 GCA_017538775.1 Oscillospiraceae bacterium
GGCGGGGGGTGCTGCTCGGCACGCACATCGCCCGCTGCGGCGGCGTGGCGGACCGGGACTTTGCCGACGCGCAGGCCGACCTCGCCGCGCTGAACGAGTCGGCCTTCGCCGTGCTGGACGAGACGGCGGGGGCGCGGATGCGGGAAGTCATCTCTCAGGCCGCCGCCGAGGGGGACAGCGTGGGCGGCGTGCTGGAGACGCTGGTGCTGGGCCTGCCCGCCGGGGTGGGCGAGCCCTGGTTCGACACGCTGGAGGGGCTGCTGGCCCACGGTCTCTTCTCCATCCCCGCCGTAAAGGGCGTGGAGTTCGGGGACGGCTTCGGCCTCAGCGAGCTGCGGGGCAGCCAGGCCAACGACCCCTTTGCCCTGGACGCGGCGGGCCACATCGTCACGAAAAGCAACCGCAACGGCGGCATCAACGGGGGCATCAGCAACGGAATGCCGCTGCGCATCCGCTGTGCCGTCAAGCCCACCCCCTCCATCTACAAAGCCCAGGAGACGGTGGACTTTCTGAAGCGGGAGGAGGCGGAGCTGCGGCTCCACGGACGGCACGACCCCGCCATCGTCCACCGGGCGCGGGTGGTGGCGGACAGCGTCTGCGCCCTGGTGCTCTGCGACGCGCTGGCGCTGCGCTACGGCACCGACTGGCTGGGAGGTGAAGGGCCATGAGATACGGTCTGCTGGGGGAGCATCTGCCCCACAGCTTTTCCAAGGAGATCCACGAGCGGCTGGGTCTGTACCGCTATGAGCTGATCGAGCTGGCCCCGTCGGAGCTGGGGGACTTCCTCCGGCGGCGGGACTTCGGGGGCGTCAACGTCACGATCCCTTACAAACAGGCGGTGATCCCCTATCTGGACGAACTGAGTCCCCGGGCCAGGGCCATCGGCGCGGTGAACACCGTCGTGAACCGCGCCGGGCACTTGCTGGGCGACAACACGGACTACGGCGGGCTGGCGGCGCTGCTGCGGCGGACGGGGCTGGAGCTGCGGGGCAAGAAGGTGCTGATCCTCGGCACCGGCGGCACCAGCCTGACGGCCCGGGCCGTGGCGACGGACGCTCTGGCCGCGGCGGTCCTCCGGGTCAGCCGCAGCGGGCGGGACGGGGCCATCACCTATGAAGCGGCCGTGGCGGAGCACCCGGACGCGCAGGTGCTGCTCAACACCACCCCCTGCGGGATGTACCCGGAGCCGGAGGCCCTGCCCATCGACCCGGGGCGCTTCCCGGCGCTGGAGGGCGTGGTGGACGTGATCTACAACCCCCTGCGCACCCGATTGACCCAGCGGGCCGCCGAACTGGGGCTGAAAGCCGCCAACGGGCTATATATGCTGGTGACCCAGGCGGTGCTGGCGGCGGAGGCCTTCACCGGGGCGACGTTGCCGGAGGACTGTGCCGAGGGCATCTTCCGGGAGCTGCAGACGAAAAAGCAGAATCTGGTCCTCATCGGAATGCCCGGCAGCGGCAAAAGCACCCTGGGGCGGCTGCTGGCGGAACGCAGCGGGCGGCCTTTCGTCGATACGGACGAGGTCATTGTGCAGCGGGCCGGGCGGAGCATCCCGGAGATCTTTGCCGCCGAAGGGGAAGCCGGATTCCGGGACCGGGAGACCGCCGCGCTGCGGGAGCTTTGCGCCACCGGCGGACGCATCCTGGCCACCGGGGGCGGAGCGGTGCTGCGGGAGGAAAACCGGGCGCTGCTGCGGCAGAACGGTCTGTTGCTGCTGCTGGACCGCCCGCTGGAGGCGCTCACGCCCACCGGGGACCGGCCCCTGGCGGACAATCTGGACAAACTGCGGGCACTCTATGAGGCCCGGCTGCCCGTCTACCGGGCGGCGGCGGATGCGCGCATCGAGGTGACCGGCTCCCCGGAGGAGACGGCGGCGCGCATGCTGGAACTCTGGCGCAATTCCTGAATCAAGGGGGTCACGCGATGAAAACCATCCGAAAACCGCTGAAAAAGAGCATTTTGCGCGGCTGCGTCCTGCTGATCGCCGTGCTGTGCCTGGCGCTGAGTCTGCTGAACTACTGGAGTTACAGCCGGATGCAGTACCGCCACTACGAGGACTACATCACCAACGTCCTGAACTACGCCGCCGCGGGCATCGACGCGGACGACCTGGCGGAGTGCGTCCGCAGCGGCCAGGTCTCCGAGGGCTATCGGGACCTGCAAAGTTTCCTGGACGGCATCAAGGACGGGATGGACCTGCACTATCTGTACATTGTCGTCCCCCTCAGCGACGCGCCCACGGACAACATGCGCAACGTGATCGCCGCCATGAGCCGGGAGGAGTACGAGAGCGAACCGGAGGCGCTGGTGGAGCTGAACGGGCTGACCGGGGACTCCTATTCCCCGGAGACCGCCCGGAAGTATCTCCGCGCCTATGAGAGCGGGCAGCTCAGCTTCTTTGAAGAGGTCAGCGCCTGGGGCGACGACTACACCGGCCTGCTCCCGCTGCGCGACAGCGCCGGGGAGGTCTTCGCCGCGCTGTGCGTGGACGTGGACATCCAGGCCATCCACAGCAGCCTGCGCGCCCACATCCTGACCAACGTGGGCGTCACCCTGGGGCTGGGCATCCTGTTCACCCTGCTGTTCACCCTCTGGGCCGAGGCCAACATCACCCGGCCCATCGAGAAGCTGGAGTCCGCCGTGACGGACTTCGCCGCCTCCAGCCACAAGCGCGACGACCCGGAAGCGCTGGTGCTGCAGGCGCCGGACCTCCACACCGGCAACGAGGTGGAGTCCCTCTCCGAAGCCGTCTTGAAAATGAGCGAGGACATGCGCGACTCCGTGCAGAAGATGATCAGCACCCAGACGGAGCTGGCCCGCCTGTACACCCTGGCCCACAAGGACGGCCTCACCCGCGTGGGCAACAAGGTGGCTTACACCAACTACGAAAAAGACCTGCAACAGAAGATGGACACCCAGTCGCCGGAGTACGGCATCATCATGGCCGACTGCAACCACCTCAAGCGCATCAACGACACCTACGGCCACGAGAAGGGCGACAGCTACCTGAAGGCCAGCTGTTCCCTGCTCTGCAACATCTTCCACCGCTCCCCGGTCTTCCGCGTGGGCGGGGACGAGTTCGTCATCGTCCTGATGGGACACGACTATGAAAACCGCCAGGAGCTGCTGGGCCGCACCGCCGACGCCATGCGCCAGACCTGGGAGAAGCCCGGCGCCCAGCCCTGGGAGCAGATCTCCATCGCCATCGGCGTGGCCCTGTACCGTCCCGGGGAGGACAAGACCGTGGAGGACGTGTACGTCCGCGCCGACCAGGCCATGTACGCCGAAAAGGTCCGCATGAACGCGGTCCGTGTCTGAGAGGGAGGAACGACAGATGAAACTGCTCATCATCAACGGCCCCAACCTGAACCTGCTGGGGCTGCGGGAACCGGCCATCTACGGGCGGGAGACCTATGACAGCCTTTGCGCCCGCATCGCCGCCCACGCCGCGGAGCAGGGCGCGGAGGTGGAGTTTTTCCAGTCCAACCACGAGGGGGATCTGGTGGACGCCATCCAGGGCGCTTACGGCGACGCCGACGGCATCGTCATCAACCCCGGGGCCTACACCCACACCAGCATTGCCCTGCTGGACGCGGTGAAGGCCGTGGGCGTGCCCACCGTGGAGGTCCACATCTCCGACGTGGACAGCCGGGAGCCCTTCCGGAAGCAAAGTTACATCCGGGCGGCCTGTGTGGGCACCATCTCCGGCCACGGCACGAACGGCTATCTGGAGGCCATGGACCTGCTGCTGGAGCGGGGGGAAGCATGACCGTCACGATCCGTCCGGGAACGCCCGTGGGCACGGTGGAGGCGCCGCCCAGCAAGAGCATGGCCCACCGGCTGCTTCTGTGCGCCGGGCTGGCGGCGGGGGAAAGCCGCATCTCCGGCGTCCGGTACAGCGAGGACGTGGCCGCCACCCTGGACTGCCTCCGGGCATTGGGGGCCGAGTGGCGGCAGCATGGGGAGACCCTTTTCGTCACCGGCGCGGACCCCCGGCGTTTTGACGGGGCCTCCCCCCTCCCCTGTCGGGAGAGCGGCAGCACGCTGCGCTTTTTCCTGCCCCTCTGTCTGCTGTCCGGCGCCCCGGCGCGGCTGACCTGTGCCGGGCGGCTGCCGGAGCGGCCCATGCGGGTCTATGAAGACCTCTGCCGGGCGCGGGGGCTGGACTATGCGCAGAGCGGGGCGGAGATCCGCGTGCGCGGTCCGCTGCGGCCCGGCTGCTTTTCCTTGCCCGGCGATGTGAGCAGCCAGTTCGTCAGCGGCCTGCTCTTTGCCCTGCCGTTGCTGGACGGGGACAGCGAGATCGCGCTGACCGGGTCGGTGGAGAGCCGGAGCTACATCGAACTGACCCTGGCGGCCCTGCGCGGCTTCGGCCTGCGGGCGGGCTGGGCCGGGGCGCGCACGCTGCACGTCTCCGGGAATCAGCGCTACGCCCCCCGGGACCTGCGGGTGGAGGGGGACTGGAGCAACGCCGCTTTTTTCCGGGCGCTGGATGTGCCCGTCACCGGCCTGGACCCGGAGAGCCTGCAGGGGGACCGGGTGTGCGAGACGTATTTCACGCGCATCCGGCGCTCTGAGATCTGTGATTTGCGGGACTGCCCGGACCTGGGGCCGGTGCTCTTCGCCTATGCCGCCATGCACGGGGGCGGGCGCTTCACCGGCACGGCGCGGCTGCGGCTCAAGGAGAGCGATCGGGCTGCGGCCATGGCCGCGGAGCTTTCCAAATTCTGCGTGGAGACCGCGCTGGAGGACAACGCCTTCACCGTCCTGCCCGGGCGGCTCTCCGCGCCCCGGGAGGCCCTGGACGGGCACAACGACCACCGGATCGTCATGGCCCTTTCGGTGCTGTGTACCCGCGTGGGCGGGCGCATCCGGGGGGCCGAGGCGGTGCGCAAGAGCTTTCCCGACTTTTTTGACCGCCTGGGCGGACTTGGAATCGAGGTAATCAAGGATGAAATGGATCAGTGACAGCAGCATTCTGATCGTGGGCCTGGGCCTGATGGGGGGCAGCTATGCCCGTGCCCTGAAGCGCCTGGGCTACCGGGTCTGCGCCATCAGCCGCAGCCGCTCCACCATCGACTACGCCCTGGCGGAGGGACTCATCGACGCCGGGTCCACGGAGCCGGACGGCGCGCTGATCGGCGAAGCGGACGCGGTGATCTTCGCCCTCTACCCCGGCGTGCTGCTGGACTGGCTGCGGGACAACCAGCATCTTCTAAAATCCGGGGCCCTGCTCACCGACGTGACCGGCGTGAAGGGGGGCATCGTCTCCGAGATCCAGGCCATGCTGCGGCCGGACCTGGAGTTCATCGCCTCCCACCCGATGGCGGGGCGGGAGGTCTACGGCGTGCGCAACAGCGACGACCGGATTTTCCACGGGGCCAACTTCCTCATCACCCCCACGGAGCGCAACAGCCCGGAGGCCGTGGCCTGGTGCGCGGGGCTGGGGCGGCTGCTGGGCTGCCGGAAGGTCTCCATCCTCTCCCCGGAGGAACACGACGAGATGATCGGCTTCGTCAGCCAGCTCACCCACTGCATCGCCGTGGCCCTGATGACCTGCAACGACAACCCGGAACTGGTGAACTACACCGGCGACAGCTTCCGGGACCTGACGAGGATCGCCCGCATCAACGACGAGATGTGGAGCGAGCTGTTTTTGCGCAACAAGACCGCCCTGCTCCGGGAGATGGACGCCTTCGCCGGGGAGTTCCGGGCCCTGCGGGCCATGATCGCCGACGGCGACCGGGAGGCCCTGCGGGAGAAGATGCGCCTGAGCACCGCCCGGCGGGCGCTGTTCGACCGGGAGAAGGACGGCGGGTGAGCGCGGCGCAGCATCTGCGCCACGGCTTCGGGCCGGTCTATGACGCCCACAGCCGGGTGCTGATTCTGGGTTCCTTCCCCTCCGCCATGAGCCGGGAACAGCAGTTTTATTACGGGCACCCCCGCAACCGCTTCTGGCCGGTGCTGTCGGCGGTGCTGGGCGAGGCGCTGCCCCGGAGCGTGGAGGAAAAGCGCGCCCTGGTCCTGCGCCGGGGCGTGGCCCTCTGGGACGCCATCGAGGAATGCGACATCACCGGCAGCAGCGACAGCTCCATCCGCAACGCCGTCCCCACCGACCTGCCCCGCGTGCTGCGCAGCGCGGACATCCGGGCCGTGTTCGTCAACGGCGCGGCGGCGGAGCGGGTGTACCGGCGCTGGCAGCTGCCCCTGACTGGGCTGGAGGCGCAGCGCCTGCCCTCCACCAGCCCGGCCAACGCCGCCTGGAGCTTCGAGCGACTGGCGGAGGCCTGGCGGGTGATTCTGGATTGGCTGGAATAAAAGGCAAAGCGAGCATGGCAAAAGGCAGCCCCTGGGGCAATGTCATTGACCTAAGCCTGCATATCATTAACTTATATAGTTATTCTTCGCAAAACTATGGCCGTTTTCTTTGCTGTGCAAAATGTAATGAGTGATGCCTTGAACATAAAATATTTTTGATGTACTATAGTCTAACATATTACTCATGAGGTGATGTAAGAATGGCAAATCAGAATGAGCCAAAAAACAATGA
>JAFYIF010000172.1 GCA_017538775.1 Oscillospiraceae bacterium
AAAAGGACGCCACCCCCGGCCGCCCCGGCGAAGCCCGCCAAGGCTCCCTCCAAGTGGCAGAAATTCCTGTCCCGTCTGCGCGGTTCCTGAGTCGGACCCGATTCCCCCGTCCGTTCGGGTCTGTCGGCAGACAGAGTCCCGCGCCCGTTTGTACATCCTCGGTCCGGTGATATCCGTCCCGACGGGCCCTGTCCGCCCCGGCGGCCAGACGCCCATCCCGACGCGGCAAGCCCGAGACCCCTTCCCACACGAAAAGCAGTCCCCGCTCCCGGCAAGAGACCGGAGCGCGGGGGCTGCTTTTCACAGTTCCGCCACCCCCGCCTCGGTGCACAGGATGGAAACGCGCCGGTCCAGCGGCCCCACCGGGACCGCCGGAACCCGCTGGCACGCATAGGCGGCCAGGGCCACGGTGGCGGCGGTGCAGCGGGGCAGGAAGCGGTCATAGTAGCCGCCGCCCATGCCCAGCCGCCGCCCGCCCCCGTCAAAGGCCAGACAGGGGCAGATCACCAGGTCGATGTCCTCCGGCGGCACCGGGACGGCGCTGCGCCGGTCCGGCTCCGGGATGCCGAAAGCCCCGAGGGTCCAGCCCTCCGCCCCCGCCGGGCAGAGGGCCTCCATCTCCCCGTCCGGCAGACAGGCCGGGTAGCAGCAGCGCTTGTCCGGGCACAGCAGCTCCAATCCGTCCAGGCAAAGCTCCGCGCCCACGGCCCGGTAGAGCAGCACGGTCCGCGCCCGCTGAAAGACCGCGGAGGCCGCGATGTGCGCCACGGTCCGGCGGGCTTTCTCCGTCCGCTCCGCTCCGTCCAGCGCCGCCCGGGCTGCGCGCATGGCCCGGCGCAGATCGCGCTTGCGCGCGTCCAGGCTCCCTTCGTCCATGCAAAACCGCCTCCTTCCGCAGCCGGGTTTCTGATGACTCTTAGCATAGCACGCCCCCGCCGGAGATGCAAGGGCGGGCGGAGCGGCGGTTTTCTCCCGGGGGCTGCGCTTTTTTCTTGTGTTTTGGGCCGTTTTCCTGTAAGATGGCCCTGTCAGCCGTTTCCATTTTCGCCGAAAGGAGTCCGCGATGCTGTTTCGATCCAAAAAAACACCGACGCCCGAACTCCCCCCGGACGGGGAGCCCGCCATCCGGCAGAGCATCTGCACCGGGGAGATGACCGGAGGCTACATAGACCCCGGCGACGGGCGCTTCCACGCGCTGCGCCTGCTCCGGGACGCGGGGGAAAAGGCCGCGTTCTGCCGGGAGATGGGGGCAGACCCCGACCGGATTCGTATCCTCTACTGATGAGAAAGAAGGGAACTCTATGAAATTTACGGGTCTGAGCCCGGAAGAAGTCCAGCGCAGCCGGGCTGAGCACGGCGCGAACACCCTGACCCAGCTGCCCCCCGATCCGCTCTGGAAAAAGCTGCTGCGCGGCTTCCGGGACCCGATGATCCTGATTTTGCTGGTGGCCCTGGGCATCCAGCTTGTGCTGTTTTTCCTGGGCCAGGCGGAGTGGTATGAGGCGGCGGGGGTCTTCGTCGCCATCGCCATCGCCAACGGCGTCTCCGCCGTGAGCGAGCGCCGCCAGGAGGGGAAGGCCAGCGCCCTCCGGGCCGAGGCCGACGCCCGGCAGACCGCCAAGCTCGTCCGGGACGGCATCCTGACCGAGCTGCACCTGAGCGAAGTGGTGGTGGGGGACATCGTGTTCCTCCAGGCGGGGGACCGCATCCCCGCCGACGGCTATCTGCTGGACGGGGCGCTCAAGGTGGACCAGGCCGCCCTGAACGGCGAGACGGAGGAGGCCGACAAGCGCCCCGCCGCCCCCGGCGAGGACCTGGACCTCCGGGACCTGCTGAACCCCGGCTACGTCTACCGGGGCACCGTGGTCAGCGCCGGGGAGGCCTACCTGGAAGTGGCCGTGGTGGGCGACGGCACCCTCTTCGGCCAGCTGGCCCTGGAGGTGCAGGAGAACACCCGCGCCACGCCCCTGCAGGTCAAGCTCACCCGCCTTGCCAAACAGATCGCCACCTTCGGTTACATCGGCGCTTCCTGCATCGTCCTGGCGATCCTGGCCAAGGCGCTGCTGGGCGGCCAGACGCCCCAGGGCTTCTATGAGTGGGTCCGTCTGGTGCTGGACGCGGTCACCGTGGCGGTGACCATCATCGTCTGCGCGGTGCCGGAGGGCCTGCCCATGCTGACCAGCATCCTCCTGTCCTTCCAGAGCCTCAAAATGGCCCGGGACAAGGTGCTGGTGCGCAAGCTCAACGGGCTGGAGACCGCGGGCAGCCTCAGCATCCTGTTCAGCGACAAGACCGGCACCATCACGGAGGGCCGGCTCTCGGTGGTGGAGCTGGCCACGGGCAACGTGAAGGGCTTCCGCAACCTCAGCGATATGCCCCGCAACCTGTCCATGGACGTAGTGGCGGGCATCGGCGTGAACAACAGCGCCCTGGCCAGCGCCGGGGCCATCATCGGCGGCAACAGCACCGACCGGGCCCTGCTGGGCTTTCTGCTCCAGGACAACGCCGCCGTCCGGCTCAGCCGGGAGGACGTGCGGCAGTTCAACCCCTTTGACTCCAACAAAAAGACCTCCAGCGTGACCATCCGCCGGGACGGCGTCAGCGTCACCTACGTCAAGGGCGCGCCGGAGAAGCTCCTGCCCCGCTGCACCCGCTACATCAACGAGAAGGGCGAGGTCAAGCCCCTGGTGGAGCGCAACTACCTGACCGGCTATCTGGACACCCAGGCCGGGCGCTCCATGCGCCTGCTGGCGGTCGCCAAAGCCGCCGGAGAGGAGGACGCGGGGGAGCTGACCCTGGTCTGCATCATCTCCATCCGCGACAACGTGCGCGCCGAGGCCGCCGAGGCCATCGGCGAGGCCCGGGGCGCGGGCATCCAGGTGGTCATGGTGACCGGGGACCGGAAGGAGACCGCCGCCGCCATCGCCCGGGAGGCCGGGCTGCTCACCGGCCCGGAGGACGTGGCCCTGACCAGCGGCGAGCTGGCCGAACTCAGCGACGGGGAGCTGCTGGAGACCCTGCCCCGGCTCCGGGTGGTCTCCCGGGCCCTGCCCGCCGACAAGAGCCGCCTGGTGCGCCTGGCCCAGCAGCGGGACCTGGTGGTGGGCATGACCGGCGACGGGGTCAACGACTCCCCGGCGCTGAAGAAGGCCGACGTGGGCTTCGCCATGGGCAGCGGCACCGAGGTGGCCAAGGAGGCCGGGGACATCACCATCCTGGACGACAACTTCTCCTCCATCGCCCGGGCCATCCTCTACGGGCGGACCATGTTCCAGAGCATCCGCAAGTTCCTGATTTTCCAGCTGACGGTCAACGTGGCCGCCGTGCTGATCTGCTTCCTGGGGCCGCTGCTGGGCGAGAACGTGGTGATGACGGTCATCCAGCTTCTGCTGGTGAACCTGGCCATGGACACCCTGGCCGCCATTGCCTTCGGCAGCGAGCCGCCGCTGCGGGAGTATATGCGACAAAAGCCCATCCCCCGGGACGCGGGCATCATCAGCCGGGACATGCTGAGTCAGATCCTGGTGGGCGCTTTGTACATCAGCTTCGTCTGCCTAGGCATCCTCTTCCTGCCCTTCCTCCGGGACCTCTTCGGCGACGTGGACCGGACCTATCTCAAGAGCGCGGTCTTCGCCACCTTCATGATGGCGATCACCTGCAACGGCTTCAACGCCCGGACCGCCAGCCGGAATCTGCTCCGGGGCCTGGGCGGAAACAAAAACTTCCTGCTGGTCATGCTGGGCATTTTCGCCATGCAGTTCCTCTTCATCCGCTTCGGCGGCGAGGTCCTCAGCGTGGAGGCCCTGAGCTTCCGGTCCTGGATGATCTGCCTGGGGCTGGCCGTGCTGATCGTCCCCATCGACCTGATCCGCAAGAGCGTGATTCAGGTGATTCAGAGAAAAACCGCTTCCTGACACATTCTGGTTTGTACAATTGGGAGTGCAAAAGCGACTGTTTTTGTATAGGATATATAGGATTATTGGTCAGGTATGCGGTTTTATCTCGTTTTTTTAAAAACAGTGTTGAAATCCCGGGAAGGGTATGCTAATATATTTTTACACCAAAGAGATGGAGATGATCCTATGAAACAGGAGAAACAGGAAAACTTTCAGGGAAGCTTCCGCCGGGGTCTGATGCCCCTTGTGATCCTTTCCCTCCTCAAGAATGAGGACATGTACGGCTACCAGCTCGTGCAGGAGACGGAACGCCGCAGCGGCGGTGCCATCGTGACGCAGGAGGGGTCTCTGTACCCCGTGCTCTACAAGCTGCTGGACGGGGGCTTTATCTCCGACCGGCGCGTCCTGGTGGGCAAGCGCATGACGCGGGTGTACTATCACCTGGAAGCCACGGGCAAGGCTTATCTGGAGGAGCTGACCCGCTCTTACCATGCCATCACGGACGGCATGTTCCTTCTGATGGAGGACGGCGCACGTCGGAAGCAGGCCAAGACCGGCACGAACTGACGTTCGCAGGCGCCGCTTCCCCCCGGTGACGCG
>JAFYIF010000173.1 GCA_017538775.1 Oscillospiraceae bacterium
AGCGGGGGGGTGGGAAATATTCTCATTTGAGCTTCGCGTTCGATCCTCAAAATGAGTCAAAAAGAACCGTCCCTTTTGACTCATTCTTCCTCCCCCGTCTCCACCTTCTCCACCAGCACCCGGTCCACGCGCCGCCCGTCCATGGCCAGCACCGTCACGCGCAGGTCTTCCCAGTCCAGGCTTTGCCCCGCCTCCGGGAAGGCGCCGAAGCGTTCGATGACCCAGCCGCCGACGGTGGCGCTTTCGGTTTCCAGGCGGGCTTCGTCCCGGTCCAGCAGGTCGGCGAAGTCGCCGATGCTCATGTCGCCGTCCAGCTCCCAGCTGCCGTCTGGGCGCTCCACCAGCTCCGGCTCCACCTCGTCGGTCTCGTCCCAGATCTCGCCCACCAGCTGTTCCAGCACGTCCTCCATGGTGATGATGCCGCAGACGCCGCCGTATTCGTCGGTGACCACGGCCAGGTGCTGGCCGCTTTTGCGCAGCAGCTCCAGCACGGCGGGGAGTTTGGTGGTCTTGTAGACGAAGCAGGGCTTCAGCAGCCCCCGGCGGATGCTGGGGCGGCGCTTGTCCAGCATGGCCTTGAAGAAGCGGTTCAGCAGCAAAATGCCGATGATGTTGTCGATGCTGCCCTCATAGACGGGGATGCGGCTGTGGCTGCTGTCCCAGAGGGTCTGATAGATCTCCGGCCAGCTGTCCTCGATGTCCACGGCCTCGATGTCCACCCGGGCGGTCATGACCTCGCTGGCGCTGATCTCGTCGAAGTCCAGGGCGGCCTGGATCAGCTCGCTCCGGTCCTCGTCCAGCACGGCCTCGTCCTCGGCGGTCTCGATGATGCTTTGCAGCTCCTCCACCGCCGCCTCGTTCTCGTGCTCCGGCTCCCCCCGCAGGGGCATGGTCAGCAGGCGGATGAGCGCCACGGTCAGGGCGGTCAGGGGCCAGAGCAGCACCCGCAGGGCGTGCAGCGGCCCGGCCACGGCGGGCAGCAGGCGGTTGGCGTTTTTCTTGGCCAGAATTTTGGGGATGGTCTCGCCGCAGACGATGACGGCGGCGGTGACCAAAACCGTGGACAGCCAGGCCCAGCGCTCCCCGAAGGAGCGGATGGCGATCACGCTGCCAAGGGAGGACAGGGCGATGTTCACAAAGTTGTTGCCGATCAGAATGGCGCTCAGCGCGTCGTCGAAGCGGTCCAGCAGCCGCAGCGCCAGGGCGGCGCTTTTTTTGCCGTCCTCGGCCAGATTGCTCAGGCGGATGCGGTTGGCGGCGGACAGGGCCATCTCCGAAGCGGAGAAAAAGGCCGACAGCGCGATGCAGGCCAGGGCGGCGGCGATCTCCAGACTCATGAGCTTTCCGCCTCCTCCCCCTGCTCCGCGGGAAGCGGCTCGATGCGCAGCTTCCGGATGCGCCGCTGGTCCAGCTCCTGCACGCTGACCCGCAACCCCTCGTAGACGAAGCTGTCCCCCACCTGGGGCAGGTGGTCGAACTGCTCATAGGTCCAGGCGCTCAGCAGCTTGTGGGCCAGCTCCGGCTCGTCCGGCTCCTCCCGGTCCATGAACTCCATGGCGTCGGCGATGTCCACGGAGGCGTCGAAGGAGTAGCTCCCGTCCCCGTTGTCCACGCAGGGCTCCACCACCACGTCCTCCTCGTCCCAGATCTCGCCCACCAGCTCCTCCAGGATGTCCTCCACCGTGACGACCCCCAGGGTGCCGCCGTAGTTGTCGGTCACCACGGCCATGTTCAGCTTCTTGCTGCTCATGACCGGCAGCAGCTCGTCGATCTTGGCGCTCTGGTGGATGAAATAGGTCTGGTCCAGCAGGCTCCGCAGCTCGACTTTCTCGCCCTGCTGGAGCCAGGCTTTGATGTATTTGCGGATCTGGAGCACGCCGATGATGTTGTCCACGGTGTCCTCATAGACCGGGATGCGGCTGTGCCGGGCGGATTTGATCAGGCGCAGGACCCGCTCCGGCGGCGCGTCCACCGGCAGGGCGTCCAGGTCCACCCGGGCGGTGAGGATGCTCTCCACCGTCACCTCGCCGAAGTTCAGCGCCCCCATGACCAGTTCCCCCTGGTCGGAGTCCAGCTCCCCCTCGTCGGTCATGGTCTCGATGATGTCATAGAGCTCGTCCTCCGTCACCGTGACCGCGCCCTCGCCCCGGGTCAGCTTGGCCGCGGCCTTGCCGATGGCGGTGAGCAGGGCGGAAAGGGGGGTGAAAATGCGCATAAAAAAGCGCAGCGAAGCGGCCGTTCCCAGAGAGAAGCGCTCGCTGTACTTTTTGGCGATGCTCTTCGGCAGCATCTCGCCCAGCAAAAACACGGCCACGGTGGTGAGCAGGGTGCTCAGCGTCACGGCGCCGAGGCCCCAGCGCCGCGTGACCAGGACGGTGACGTAGGCCGCCGCCGTCAGGTGGACGATGTTGGTGCCGATGAGGATGGTGGTGATGGCTTTGTCGAAGTGTTCGGTGACCCAGACGGCGCTGCGCGCACGCCGGTCGCCCCGGTCCATGGCCGCACGCAGCCGGGGACGGCTCACCGAGGCAAAGGCGGTCTCGCAGACGGCAAAATAGCCGGCGGCCAGCAGCAGAAACAGGATGATTATGGCAGATAGGATACTGTCGTCACCCATGGCGGATCGATCACGCTCCATTGTACTTGAAAGATAAAGAAAAGTTTGGCGACAGTATAACACATTGCGGGGAAATAGTCAAACGCCGGAGCGGTCATTTTGCGGATTTCTGTGCGGGGAAGGTTGCCGCGTTTTCAGAAAAATCAACTGATCGAGGACATCTTTCACAGTTGGCTGCCGGAGGCCTGCAACAGCTACCTGATCATCGGCGGAATGCCGGAATGCGTCGCCTCCTGGGTCGCCTGCAAGGACCCGGCGCGCATCCTGATGGTCTTTCGCAGCATCGTCTCCCAGCTGGCCAGGCCGAATGGAAAATTCCTCTATGGCGCGGTCCGGGAGGGCAGATCCGCCGCCTCCTTCCAGGCCTGTGTGGCAAAAAAGCAGCCCAGGTACGCGCTCCGCTTCTCCAAACGCGGCTTCCGGCGGGACGGCGCGTTCACCAATCTTCCGCTGTATCTGGGTGCGCAAAACGAAGGAGCTGCTGTGAGCGGAGGCGCGTTTGCCTGTTTGACGTTCTTTACAGATTTCCTCCGCGTCAAAGCCTCCTTTTTCGTCAAAATGACGCTTGCAAATGGCGCGGCAATTTCATATTATTAAATAAATATCTGATTGCCTGCGGCGATCGGGAAAACCACAACGAGGAAAGGACAAGAACACCATGAAAAAGACATTGGCATTCGTGCTGGCGCTGGTCCTGGCGCTGGGGCTGGCGGCTTGCGGCGGGGAGGGCCCGGCGGCCCAGGGCGGCAAGTCCGGCGCCTATCTGGGCGTCATGCTGGGCACCAACGTGATGAGCCTGGACACCGACCTGGCCACGGACGGCGACTCCTTTGAGCTCATCGCCGACTGCATCGACGGTCTGATGCAGATGGACGCCGACGGCGCGGCGGTGCCCGCCATCGCCGAAAGCTATGAGCTGAGCGAGGACGGCTGCACCTATACCTTCCATCTGCGGGACGCCAACTGGTCCAACGGCGACCCGGTCACCGCCGGCGACTTCGTCTTTGCCTGGCGGCGCATCTGCCAGAACGCCGGCGAGTATGCCTATATGTTCGACAGCAGCGTGGGCTGCGTGAAGAACGCGGACGCCATCATCTACGAGGGCGCCGACCCCGAGACCCTGGGCGTCTCCGCCCCGGACGACAAGACCCTGGTGGTGGAGCTGGAGGTCCCCGTGTCCTTCTTCCCCTCTCTGATGTATTTCCCCACCTTCTACCCCATCAATGAGGCCTTCTACAGCAGCCTGGAGGACGGCACCTACGGCACCAGCCCGGACACCTTCCTCTCCAACGGCGCTTTCGTGCTGGACCAGTACACGCCCGGCGCGGCCAGCTTCAGCGTGAAGAAGAACGCGGGCTACTGGGACGCCGAGCGCGTAAAGCTGGCGGGCATCAGCTATCAGGTGGTGGGCTCCTCCGACAACGCCCTCACCGCGTTTAAGAACAAGACCCTGAACGTGGTCATGATCAGCGGCAACCAGGTGGCCGCCGCCGAGAACGACGCCAGCCTGAGCCGGAATCTGAAAGTCACCGGCGCGGGCTATATGTGGTATCTCTCCTTCAGCCAGACCGAGCGTAACGCCCAGGGCGGGATGCTGGCCAACGCCAAGCTGCGCCTGGCCATCAGCAATGTGATCGACCGGGAGAGCCTGGTGGACAACTATGTGATGGACGGCTCCCTGGCCACCTACACCGCCGTGCCGCCCCAGTTCGCGGCCAGCGCCACCACCGGTGAGGACTTCTCCGGCGACCAGAACCGCTTTGCCGATTACGTCGGCTGCAACATCTCCGCGGCCCAGGGCTATCTGGCCGAGGCCAAGGAGGAGCTGGGCGTGGACAGCTTCACCTTCACGATGATCTACGGCAACAACGAGGGCGACGAAGTGGCGAAGGTGGCCCAGGCCATCAAGGCCCAGGTGGAGGAGAACCTGGAGGGCGTCACCATCAACCTCCAGCCCATGACCAAGGCCGAGCGTCTGGACAAGATGCAGAACGACAACTACGACATCGCCCTGACCCGCTGGGGTCCCGACTACGCCGACCCCATGACCTATCTGGGCATGTGGATCACCGACAACTCCAACAACTACGGCTTCTGGAGCAACGCGGACTATGACCAGCTCATCGCCGACTGCACCACCGGAGCCTACATCTCCGACTACGACGCCCGCTGGGAGGCCATGTACGCGGCGGAGGAGCTGGTGATGGCCGAGGCCGTCATCGCCCCGCTGTACACCAAGGCCAACGCCAACCTGATCTCCGACGGCGTCTCCGGCATCGAGTTCCACCCCGTGGCGCTCAACCGCGTCTACAAGAACGCCTCCATCGGATAAAATCGATTCAGAACCGCTTCGCTGGGTTCTGAATCGAGAGGGCTGCGCTGCGCTCGCGCCCCCTTGCGGGGACACTCCCTCCGCGAGAAGTGTTTCTTGCGAGGCAAAGCCCCGCAAGAAACGGATTTGGAATCCATTTCGCGCCTGCGAGCGCGAAACTCTGCGAGGCAGCGGGGGCTGATGAACAGATACCGACCAAGCAACTGCGGAGCGGTTCGTCCCGGACCGCTCCGTGATTCATATTTCCGTCGGGCAGGACCCGACGCAAATGGGGTGTATCCATGACAAAATACATCGTGAAGCGCGTGGGCATGTCGCTGCTGACCCTGCTGCTGATCGTCTTCGTGCTGTTCGTGCTGGTGCGGGTCATGCCGGGCAATCCCTTCCCCTCCGAGCGCATGAACGCCGAGCAGATCGCCAACAAGCGGGCGGAGCTGGGCCTGGACAAGCCGGTGCCGGTGCAGTTCTGGGACTACCTGGTGCGCCTGCTGCAGGGCGACTTTGGCCGGGGCACCAGCCTCTACAACGGCGCGCCCATCAAGACCGTCCTCAGCGGGGCGGTCAGCAACTCCTTCCGCATCGGCGGGCTGGCGATCCTGATCGGCACGGCGGTAGGGCTGCTGCTGGGGATCACGGCGGCGCTGAACCGGGGGAAGTTCCTGGACGGCTTCTGCACGGTCTTTTCCATCCTGGGCGTCTGCGTGCCCAGCTATGTGTTCCTGATCTTCCTGCAATACTATTTCTCCTACCGCATCCCCTTTTTCCCCTATTTCTTCGACATCAACCGCTTCGCCTTTTCCTCCGTGCTCCCGGCGCTGTCCCTGAGCCTGTTCACCATGTCCACGGTGGCCCGCTTCACCCGGAATGAGATGGTGGAGGTCATGGACAGCGACTATGTGCGCCTGGCGGAGGCCAAGGGCATCTACGGCTCCCGGCTGGTGCGCCGCCATGTGCTGCGCAACGCCCTGATCCCCATCGTCACGGTGCTGGCCCCGCTGATCGTGGACCTGCTCACCGGCTCGCTGGTGGTGGAGAAGATCTACGGCATCAACGGCATCGGCAAGCTGATGGTGGACGCCATCACCGGGGAGGGCGTGGACTACAACTACGTCCTGGCCCTGGGCATCCTCTATTCGGCTCTGTACATCGGGATCATGCTGGTGGTGGACATCCTCTACGGCATCCTGGACCCGCGCATCCGCGTGACGGCAAAGGGGGATTGACATGGCACTGTTTCGGAAAAAAACGCCCGTCCCGGCGGCTCAGGCCGCGGGCGCGGCCTATGTCCCCGTGCCCGGCGACTTCGAGCCGCTCCGGGGCCGGGACATGCAGACGGACGCCAACTTCGCCTCCCAGGGCTACTGGCGCGGCGTGGCGCTCCACTTCTTCCACAACCGCCGGGCGGTGGTGGGCCTGGTCATCGTGACGGTCATCGTCCTGCTGGCCATTCTGGGCCCGGTGCTGAACGCCTACGGCTACAAGGACATCGTCTCCGTCAGCGTGGACGGCAAGCAGGTGGTGGCAAGAGGCATCTCCCCCCGCGTGCCCTTCCTGCACAGCCTCTTCGGCGGGGCGGAGTACACGGACCGCTTTGCCGAGCGGACCTTCCTCTTCGGCACGGACGACCTGGGCCGGGACCTCTGGACCCGGACCTGGCAGGGGGCGCGGGTGAGCCTCATCATCGCCTTCGTCACGATTTTGATCGACATGATCATCGGCATGAGCTTCGGCCTGATCTCCGGCTACTTCGGCGGGACGGCGGACGCGGTGATGCAGCGCTTCGTGGAGATCGCCAACAGCGTCCCGCGCCTGGTCATCGTCTCCGTGCTGGCGATCTTCATGCCCAAGGGCATGGGCCTGGTCATCGTGGCCCTGCTGCTGACCGAGTGGATCGGCATGAGCAAGATTGCCCGGGCGGAGATGCTGAAGATCAAGGAGCAGGAGTACGTCCTGGCCAGCCGCACCCTGGGGGCCGGGCCCTTCCACATCATCTTCCGGCAGATTTTGCCCAACACCATCGGACCCATCATCACCCAGGTGATGTTCTCCATCCCCACCGCCATCTTCACCGAGGCCTTTCTGAGCTTCGTGGGCGTGGGCATCGTCCTGCCCCAGTGCTCCATCGGCTCCCTGATCGAGGACGGCTTCAACAACATCACGACCCTGCCCTATCAGATCCTGCCGCCCATCGCGGTGCTGGCGCTGCTGATGCTGGGCTTCAACTTCATTGGCGACGGCTTCCGCGAGGCGCTGGCGCCCAAGCTGGAAGACATGTGAGGGGGCGGAGCGGATGAACGAAAAAGCGATTCTGGAAATCCACGACCTGGACATCAGTTTCCGCACCAACGCCGGGTCCATCCACGCCATCCGGGGCGTCAACCTGGACCTGCAGCAGGGGGAGACCGTGGCCATCGTGGGCGAGAGCGGCTCCGGCAAGTCCGTCACGATGAAGGCCGCCACCGGCCTGCTGGACAGCAACGCCAGCGTGAACCGGG
The DNA here is from genome assembly GCA_017538775.1 of Oscillospiraceae bacterium. GTDB lineage: Bacteria > Bacillota > Clostridia > Oscillospirales > Oscillospiraceae > RGIG7114. The sequence goes on from JAFYIF010000173.1 coordinate 7,445, forward strand.
GCCAGGTCCTCTACCGCTGCCGGGAATCCGACGGCACGGAGCGGATCGTGGACCTGCTGCAACTGCCGAAAAAGGAGCTGCGCCGGGACATCAACGGGCGACACATCGCCATGGTGTTCCAGGACCCCATGACCAGTCTGGACCCCACCATGCCCATCGGCAAACAGATCATGGAGGGGCTGCTGCTGCACACGCCCCTGGGCAAGCAGGAGGCCCGGGCCAGGGCCGTGGAGCTGCTGGAACTGGTGGGCATCCCGGAGGCGGAGAAGCGGATGAAAAACTATCCCCACCAGCTCTCCGGCGGGATGCGCCAGCGGGTGGTCATCGCCATCGCCCTGTCCGGGGACCCGGACATCCTGATCTGCGACGAGCCCACCACCGCCCTGGACGTGACCATCCAGGCCAAGATCCTGGACCTGATCCAGGACATCCAGCGGCGCATGGGCCTGAGCGTCATCTACATCACCCACGACCTGGGGGTGGTGGCGAAGGTGGCCGACTATGTGAACGTCATGTACGCGGGCAAGATCGTGGAGGTGGGCAACGCCAACGAGATCTTTTATGACCCCCGGCACCCCTACACCTGGGGCCTGCTGTCGGCCATGCCCGACCTGGAGACGGAGGACGCCCGGCTCTACTCCATCCCCGGCTCCCCGCCCAACCTGCTGCACGAGCCGCCGGGCGACGCCTTCGCG
>JAFYIF010000174.1 GCA_017538775.1 Oscillospiraceae bacterium
ACATGGGAAGAAAACTGGGCGACCGCAAGGACGGGAAGCTTTTGCGGGACCTGGACGGGCTGCATTTTATCACGCCCATCATTTACCCCAACCGCTGTGACAACGAGGCGTTCATCTCCGAGCGCATCGACCTGAGCAACATCAACGCCTTTCTTGCGAAAAAGAACGCGGAGCATCCGGAGGCGCGCTACAGCCTGTTCCAGCTGCTGGTGACGGCGGCGCTGAAGACCATCACGCTGCGGCCCAAGCTGAACCGCTTCATCGCCAACCGGAACACCTATCAGCGCAAGGAGGTCTCCGCCTCCTTCGTCATCAAAAAGCAGTTTTCCGACGCGGCGGAGGAGGGCCTGGCCTTCATCCACTCCAGCGCCGCGGACACGCTGGACAGCATCCACGACGAGATCTACCGCCAGATCACCGACCGGCGCAGCGAGAGCGCCGGGGGGGACAAGAGCACGGACTCCATGGACATGTTCAACCGGATGCCCCGCTTTGTGGGCAAGGGCATCGTCCGCTTCATCTGCTTCCTGGACCGCCACGGCTGGGTCCCGGCGGACCTGATCGCCACGGACCCCTACTATTCCTCCGTGGTCCTGACCAACCTGGGCAGCATCCAGCTCCACAGCGGCTATCACCACCTGACCAACTGGGGCACCAACTCCCTGTTCATCATCGTGGGGGAGAAGAAGCCCCGGCCCTTCTATGACGCCGACGGCAACATGACCATGCGCGACAGCGTGGACATCGGCCTGACCGTGGACGAGCGCATCGCCGACGGCTATTACTGCTCCAAGTCCGTGCGATTGCTGAAAAAGCTGCTGGACCAGCCGGAGCTGCTGGAGCTGCCTCTGGGCGAGCCGGTAGAATTCTGAGAAAAAGAGGATCGTTTTCATGACTGAACCCATCACCGCGAAGACCCCCTGGGCCCCCTTCATGGGCGATGTGCCCATGCACCTGGACTACTATCGGGGCAGCATGTTCGACGCCGTGGCCCGCGTGGCCGAGCAGTACCCCGACGCCGTCGCCCTGGACTTCATGGGCCGGAAGACCACATACCGCCAGCTCATCCGGGAGATCGAGGCCTGCGCCAAAAGCCTCAAGACCCTGGGCATCCGGGCCGGGGACCGGGTCACCATCGCCCTGCCCAACTGCCCCCAGGGCGTCACGTTGTTTTACGCCGTCAACCTGGTGGGCGGCGTGGCCAGCATGATCCACCCCCTGAGCGCGGAGAAGGAGATCGAGCACTATCTGAACATCTCCCAGTCCGTCACCGCCATCACCCTGGACCAGTTCTACAACAAGTTCGAGAACGTGCGCCAGAACACCCCGCTGGTGAACGTCATCATCGCCAGCATCAAGGACGCCCTGAGCCGCCCCATCCGGGCGGGCTATATGCTGACCGAGGGCCGCAAGATCAAGCGCATCCCCGCCGACGCCCCGGTGATCCGCTGGGACGAGTTCATCCGCACCGGCCACGCCTGTTCCTGGAACTACCGGGTGGACCGGGGCTATGACGACCCCGCCGTGATCCTCTATTCCGGCGGCACCACCGGCACCAGCAAGGGCATTGTGCTGACCAACGGCAACTTCAACGCCCTGGCCCAGCAGATCGTCGCCACCAACCCCATGTTCCGCCCCGGGGACCGGATGCTGGCCGCCATGCCCATCTTCCACGGCTTCGGCCTGGGCGTGTGCATCCACTCCATGCTCTTCAACGCCGGCCGCTGCGTGCTGGTGCCCCGCTTCACGCCGGAGAGCTACGCGAAGCTCATCACGAAATACAAGTGCAACTTCATCGCCGGGGTCCCCACCCTCTACGAGGCCCTGCTGCGCCTGCCCAGGCTGGGGGACGCGGATTACAGCTCCCTCAAGGGCGTGTTCTCCGGCGGCGACAGCCTGAGCGTGGAGCTGAAAAAGAAGTTCGACAAGTTCCTCTATGACCACCACGCGGTCATCCAGGTCCGGGAGGGCTACGGCACCACCGAGACCGTCACCGCCTGCTGCCTGACCCCCATCAACATGGCGAAGGAGGGCTCCATCGGCATCGCCTTCCCGGATACTTATATTAAAATCGTCAAACCCGGCACCGACGAGGAGCTGCCCTACGGCGAGGAGGGCGAGATTTTGCTGGCCGGGCCCACGGTGATGAAGGAGTATCTGGACGACCCGGAGGAGACCGCCCAGACCCTGCGCCACCACGCCGACGGCCTCACCTGGGTCTATACCGGCGACCTGGGCACCATGGACGAACAGGGTTTCGTCTTCTTCCGGGGCCGCGCCAAGCGCATGATCGTCACCTCCGGCTACAACGTCTACCCCGCCGTGCTGGAGAACACCCTGGACGCCCACGAGAAGGTGCAGATGAGCTGCATCATCGGCGTGCCCGACGCGCTGAAAATGAAGAAGATCAAAGCCTTCGTCATGCTCCGCCCCGGCGTGGAACCCAGCGCCGCCACAAGGGCCGAGCTGATGGACTACTGCCGGAAGCACATCGCCAAATACGCCATGCCCTACGACATCGAATTCCGCCCCGAGCTGCCCAAGACCCTGGTGGGCAAAGTGGCCTACCGGGTGCTGGAGGAGGAGGAACTGGCGAAGTTGGAGAAGATGCAGGAGGCAAAGGCGGAAGCCTAACGTACAGGGGACTAACGCACAGTAACGCACAGGGGACGGTTCTCTGTGTTCCACGGGAACACA
>JAFYIF010000175.1 GCA_017538775.1 Oscillospiraceae bacterium
CCCGAGATCACCGACTACGACGAGGAATAAGTTCCGACAAAAACGCCCCGCCCCCGGCGGGGCGTTTGCATTGATGCCAAGTGAAGGCAAAGAATGCCTGCACGCAAACTTTTGAATCAAAACCACCATCTCCGACCTTCCTCCCCAAACCCCGGAAATTGCCTGATTTTTCACAAGTTCATCCCCACTCCGAACCCGAAATCCGGCCTTTTCCCGCTTCGTACCGGAACTTTTTGCAGCGGAAGCTGCAATTTTGTCTTGCGCAAGCGCAGAAAATCTGTTACAATTTTAATATAAGAAAAGCGCCGGACGCAAGCAAGCCTGTACAGACGACAGAAAGGTTGAGAGGGATGATCTACCAACTCGGCGACAGGATTGCCCATCCGCTGCACGGTGCGGGCGAGATCCGCGAGATTGAGCGGAAACGGGTGGAAGGACACAGCAGGGACTACTATGTGCTGCACGTCTCCCGTGGGGATATGAAAGTGATGATCCCGGTGGATGCCTGTGAACAGATCGGCGTCCGCCCGATCGTCAGTGCGGCGGAGGCGGAGGCGGTGTTCCGGGCGCTGCCGGAGCTTGCCGTCTCGGAGGAGGCCAACTGGAACCGGCGGTATCGGGACAACATGCACCAGCTCAAAAGCGGCGAGCTGCTGAAAACCGCGGGCGTCGTCAAATCCCTGGTGCTGCGGGAGCGCCGGACCGGGCTGAGCAACGGGGAGCGGAAGATGCTCCACTCCGCCAAGCAGATCCTCCTGAGCGAGATGATGCTGGCGCTGGGGGAGAGCTATGAGGACGTGGAGCGCAGGCTGTACGCGGCGCTGGACTAGACTCCGACGCCCTGTGAAGACAGGGCGTCGTTTTCTTTCGGGAGAATTCTGATATGTCAAAACTGAGCAATTCCATCCGCCGTCTCCAGGACGGCTTTTGCAGCGCCGTGGTGGTGGCCGCCGGGAGCAGTCGGCGCATGGGGCAGGACAAGCTCCTGCTGCCGGTGGGAGGCCGACCGATGCTGGCCCTGAGTCTGCTGGCGCTGGAGCAGAGCCCGGAGATCCGGGAGATCATTCTGGTCACGACGCCGGAGCATGTGGAGGCGGCGGAAAAGCTGCGCCTGGGCTACCGGCTGAGCAAGCTGCACCGGGTGGTCTTCGGCGGCGCGACGCGGACGGAGTCGGCCTGGCGGGGCGTCATGGCCGTCTCGCCCAAAGCGAAGCTGATCGCCATCCACGACGCCGCCCGCCCCTTCGTGACGGAGCGGGTCATCGCCGACGCGGTGCGCTGCGCAGCCCAAAATCTGGCCTGCGCTCCGGCGATTCCGGTGAAAGACACCCTGAAACGGGCGCGGGGCGGCGTGGTGGAGGAGACCCCGGAGCGGGATACCCTCTTTGCGATCCAGACGCCCCAGGTCTTCCGGGCGGAACTGATCAAAGCGGCCTTGCAACAGGCGATGGATACCGGCACGGTCTACACCGACGACTGCGCGGCGGTGGAGGCCATCGGCGGGGTCGTGCATCTGTCTGACGGGGACGAGCAGAACATCAAGCTCACCACGCCCCAGGACCTCCTGCTGGCGGAGGCCATCTGGCGCAGCCGGGAGGAGGGAAGCAAGGCATGAGGATCGGGCACGGATACGACGTACACCGGCTGGTCCCGGGCCGTCGGCTGATTCTGGGCGGGGTGGAGATCCCCTGGGAGCGGGGCTTGCTGGGCCACTCCGACGCGGACGTGCTGACCCACGCGCTGATGGACGCCCTGCTGGGGGCCGCGGCGCTGGGGGACATCGGCAAGCTCTTCCCCGACACGGACCCGGCCTGGGCCGGGGCTCGCAGTGTGGAGCTGCTGCGCCGGGTGGTCGCGCTCCTGGCGGCCCACGGCTTCGCGGTGGAGAACGCGGACTGCACCGTGCTGGCCCAGGCCCCGAAGCTGGCCCCCCACATCCCGGCCATGCGAAAGCGTCTGGCGGAGGCCATGGGCCTGGACGTGGGCCGCGTCAGCGTCAAGGCCACGACGGAGGAGGGTCTGGGCTTCACCGGCAGCGGCGCGGGCATCGCGGCCCACGCGGTCTGTCTGCTGCGGGACTGAGTCCGGTACAGTCGGAGGAATCGCGGCATAGAATAAGGCGCGGGCGCATCGCCGCCCAAAGACCCAACAACCTGCAAGCGGAGTACACCAGAGAGCGCTCTGGCCGTACTTCGCTTTTTTCATCGGAAGGAGAGAGAACCTTGCACAGTCATATCATCATCCTCTGCCGCTCCCTGACCCGCAGCCAGCGGGCCGCCGAAGCCCTCCGGCGGGCCGGGGTGTTCGCCTCGGTGACGAAAGCGCCCCATCGGGCCAACCCCGGCGGCTGCGCCTACGGCGTCAAGATCGGCGAGCGGAATCTGGCCGCAGCCCGGGCACTGCTGCGGCGGGAGGGCATCGACTGCGGGACGCTGCTGCGTCTGTCGCCCGCCGGGGAGCTGGAGGAGGTGCCGGAATGATCTATCTGGACAGCGCCGCCACCAGCCTCCTGAAGCCGGAGACCGTGGCCCCGGCGGTGCTGCGGGCCA
>JAFYIF010000176.1 GCA_017538775.1 Oscillospiraceae bacterium
AAAAAAATATAGCCGCTGTGCGGCCTTTCTGGCTCTTGTCTTGATTCTGGCTGACAAACTCCCGAAACCTGCCCGACTTTGCAACTTCGATGCACTGCCGTGACAAATTGTGCTATACTTCCTGAAAATCTGTGCTATAATAGACAAGGTATCCCTTTGGAAACGGAGGAAGGCGCTTTGGACAGAGGCAAGGCTAAGACAATCGCGGAGCGCACGGAGACCACCACATCCGTGGTGGGCGGCGTCCTGCGGACGGTGCTGCGCGTACTGCTGACGGTGCTGCTGGTGGGACTCATCACGGCGCTGCTGTTCGGCTGCATTTTCGCATACTATATCAAGACCGAGCTGAGCGACCAGTTGAAGATCCGGCTGGAGGACGCCAGCATCTCCCTGAGCAGCACCATCTGGTACACGGACGCGGAGGGGGTGCCCCGGGAGCTGCAAATGCTCCGGGCGCGGAAAAACCGCGTCTGGGTGGACTATGAGAACCTGCCGAAAGGCATGGAAAAGGCCCTGGTGGCCATCGAGGACCGCCGCTTTTACGAGCACCGGGGCGTGGACTGGTACCGCACCGCCGGCGCCTTCGCCCAGATGTTCCTGAGCATGAGCAACGACTTCGGCGGCTCCACCCTGACCCAGCAGCTCATCAAAAACAACACGGAGAACGACGCCGATCTGGTCAGCCGCAAGCTGCTGGAGATCTTCCAGGCCCTGGAGCTGGAGAAGACCTACGACAAGCAGGAGATCATCGAGTGGTACCTGAACACCGTCTACTTCGGCGAGGGCTGCTACGGCGTCTACACCGCGGCCCAGACCTACTTCGGCAAGGACGTTTGGAACCTGAGCCTGGCGGAGAGCGCCAGCATCATCGGCATCACCAACAACCCCAGCAAATACGACCCCTTCATCGCCAACGTCATCACCGACTCCAGCCTGGGCCTGACCCTGACCTGCCGGGAGTGGAACAAATACCGCCAGGAGCTGATTTTGCGGGAGATGTACGACCAGGGCTACATCAGCTTTGAGGAGTACCACGACGCGGTCAACGAGCCGCTGAACTTCGTGCTGCCGGTGAACGAGGTGCGCACGGAGACCATCAACAGCTTCTATGTGGAGATGGTCATCGACGACGTGATCCGCGACCTGAAAGCCAAGTACGGCTACAACGACGAGGCGGCGACGCGGCGGCTTTACCAGGGCGGATTGCAGATCTACTGCTGCCTGGACCCCCAGATCCAGGCCATTGTGGACAGCGTGTATCAGGACGTGGACCATCTGCCGAAGGCCGTCGTCCCCACCTCCCAGCAGCTCCAGAGCGCGATGATCATCCAGGACCCCTACAGCGGCAACATCGTGGCCGTGGGCGGCGCGGTGGGGGAGAAGACCCTCAACGACGCCTGGAACTACGCCACGGACTCCAAGCGCCAGGTGGGTTCCTCCATCAAGCCCCTGAGCGTCTACGGCCCGGCCCTGGAATACGGCCTCATCACCCAGACCACCCTGGTCCGGGACGACCCCTACCAGCACCTCTCCGGCACCAGCTGGTATCCCCGGAACTCCCCGGACCGCTACGCCGGGATCATCACGATCCGCACGGCCCTGCGGGACTCCAAGAACACCGTGGCGGCCCAGATCGTGGACAAGCTGACGCCCCAGGAGTCCTACCGCTACCTGACCGAGAAGCTGGGCTTCACCAGCCTGCTGGAGTCTGACGCGGACTACGCGCCGATGGCCGCCGGGGCCCTGACCGTGGGCGCCACGGTGCGGGAGATGACCCAGGCCTACAGCTCCTTCCCCAACAGCGGCGTCATGACCTTTGGCCGCACCTATACCAAGGTGCTGGACAGCGACGGGAACGTGGTGCTGAACAACCCCACCACCCGTCAGACCGCCTTCTCCCCCAACACCGCCGCCAACATCTGCGACATGCTGGTGAACGCCGTCAACGCCGGCACCGGCGTGGGCGCGGGCTGGAGCGGCATGACCGTCGCCGGAAAGACCGGCACCACCGCCGAGAACAACGACCGCTACTTCGTGGGCTTCACCGGCTACTATGTGGCGGCGGTCTGGACCGGCTACGACCGGCCGGAGACCATGTACTTCGGAGGGGAAAACCCGGCGGTCACGATCTTCCACAACGTGATGCAGCGGGTCCACGCGGGCCTCGCCGACCGGACCTTCCCGACCCCGGAGATCGGCACGCCCACCAACATCTTCGGCAACCTCTGGGCGGCGCTGCAACAGCAGAACAACCCGCCCGCCCAGGTCCAGCCTCAGAAACCGCAGCAGACCCAGACCCCGCAGACCCAGGCCCCGCAGCAGACCCAGACCCCGCAAGCGGAAGGCCAGCTCCCGGAGACCGCGAACCCGCCCGCAGCGGAGACCCCGGCCCCCACCCCAGCCCCCACCCCGGCCCCGACGCCGGAGCCCACCCCGGCCCCGCCGCCGCCCACGGAGGACCCCCAGAACATGACCAAACAGTAGCGCCGCGCAAGGCGCAGAAAAAAGAGCCGCAGCAGACCGGAAGGGAACAGTCTCCCAACCCGGCCCGCTGCGGCTCGATGCGTTGTTGATTGCATTAGAGTTTTTCATTGACAAGCCCTGTCGGATCATGTAGAAGAAACGCGCCCGAGCGGGCAGGCGTTGCCAATGCGAAAATGCGAAAAAAGGCGGTTCCGCCACACCACCCGAAAGGGGGTGCTGGTATGCCGATTACATTGACGTTTCATATCTTTCGATATACGATAACGATCACTGTGAAAAGCAGAAGCCGCCACTCCGGCAAGTGACGACTTCTAGATCAAGATTTTAGAATCCACTGAGGCGGGGCCGCTTTTCGGCAACGCCTTTTATAATTCTATTATAGCAAGTTTGGAACGGATGTCAAGTTCCGCTTTTGACGTTTGGCTCCCCGGCGCAGAATACCATCGAGCCGCAGGAGACCGGAAGGGAACAGTCCCGATCCGGCCCGCTGCGGCTCGATGCGCTGTTGATTGCATTAGAGTTTTTCATTGACAAGCCCTGTCGGATCATGTAGAAGAAACGCGCCCGAGCGGGCAGG
>JAFYIF010000177.1 GCA_017538775.1 Oscillospiraceae bacterium
CGGCTGGGTCGGCGTCTGCGGCTGGGCGGGGGTTTCCGGCTGCGTCGGGGTCTCCGGCTCTGTGGGCGTCTCCGGCTGCGCCGGGGTCTCCGCCTGGGTCGGCGTCTCCGCCTGCGCCGGGGTCTCTATCTGCGCCTGGGTCTGGGCCGGGGTGGTTGTGACCGTCTGGGCCGGGACCACGGTCTGCGTGGGCGCTGCGGACTGCCACTGCTGGCTGGCCGTGCCCTGGGCGCTGAGGCCGCTGCCCTGATAGCCGTAGGTGTGGACGCCGGGGGCGTGGGCCACGGTCCGACCGGCTGCGGAGGTGCAGCTCTGGCAGTAGAAGGAGTTGATGCCGCCCAGGATGTAGCCGGTGGAGGCGTAGACATTGGAGCCGCTGCCCATCAGCAGATTGAGATTCTGGAGTCTCACATCCTCCTGATAGGGGTTGATGGACTCGTTGATCATCTTCAGCCAGGCGTCCTGCTGGGGGCAGACAAAGCTGATGCCGTTGATGGGGCCGCCGCCGTAGGGCATGGTCTGGAAGGTGATGTCATTCGGGTCCACGCTCAAAAACTGCATGGCGAACCACAGGACATTGTCGGCGCTCAGGTCGGTCTGCACGTCCCGGGAGAGGATGTCCAGCAGCAGGGGGATGTTGGGGATGCTGCCGGCGGAGAGCACCTGCTCGGCGATGGCCTGGAGCATCCCGTGCTGCACCTCGATGCGCTGGAGGTCGCCGCCGGCGTAGCCGCTGCGGAAGCGGCAGATCTGGACGGCCTGCTGGCCCGTCAGGAGCTGATAGCCCTCGGGGATGTCGATGTACAGGTCCTGTACAAAGTCGCAATAGACCATGCCGGGGGGCACGTCGTACCAGACGCCGCCGACGGCGTCCACCGCCTGCTCGATGGCCTGGATGTTGACGATGGCGTAGAAGTCCACCTCGAAGCCCAGCAGCTTGCGGGCCTCCTGTTTCAGGCGCGCCGCCGGGTCCTCCCCGGAGTTCACCGCCGCCGGATAGACCACGTTGATCTTCTTGGGCGAGGTGGACCAGCCGATGTTGATGAGGGTGTCCCGGGGGATGTTGGTGACGGTGATCTTGTGCTTGACCGTGTCAAAGGTGCCGATGACGATGGTATCCGTGCTGTTGCTGGCCCGGTCCAGACCGGCGATCAGGATGGTATAGATCCCCTCTTTCCGGTCGGCGTCCATGTCCAGTTCCGGCTCGACGCCGGGGTCCATGGTGGGGGTCGGTTCCGGGGTCTCGCTGACGGCCGGCTGGTCGCCGCGGTTCGGGTCGTCCGTGGCCATGGGCAGCGGCGTTTGCTCCGGCGACAGCGGCTGGCCGCCGTCCAGCACCCGGAACACCACGATGGTCAGCAGCGCCAGCACGATCAGCGCCAGCACGCCGAAGAGGATGCGGGTCTTCCGGACCGCGCCGCCGGACTTTTCCGCGCCCGAGCGTGCATCCGGCGGGGCTTCTTCCGCGTAATCGGGGAACTCCGGCGCGGATGCCGCTTCCGGGGCAGCCTCCTCCGGCTGCTCCCACCCGGTCTCAGGCCCAGATTGTTCCTGCTTTTTGTCCTTCATAGGCAGACTCCCTGCTTTCTGTATCCATTCCATACCGCGCCGCCGGACGCTGTCCCGCGCACGGTATGCTTGCCGGAACCATATCCTCCGGCAAGCAAGCTTTTCTCATTCTGTTCCGCTTTGGAGCGGAATCTGTCCATCGTGGAATCATAGACCCGGATTGCATCGGAATTGAATCCGTTCCAACCCCGTGTTCCGCATGGCGCGCCGCCGCAGAAACGCTCCGGTCCAGGGAGCAGTATACTCCTTTCAGGCCGCGCTTGCAAGCCCATGTTCCGCCCATGGCCGGACCGGTTTTCCAAAGGGTCCCGTTGACTTTCGGACCGCCGGTCCATATAATAGGGGTGGGAATTCCCACATCCCCACTTCCCGATTGACAGGAGGCACCGCAATGGAAACGCTGCACAGAACCTATGACGCGAAGCTGGATACGAAACACCGGCTCACGCTCCGAAGCGCCCGCTACGAGTATTATCACGTCAAGGAATACGTGGACGGAAGCATTCTGCTGGAACCGCGGGAGCTGGCGGCCCCGTTCCAGGTCTCCGCCGCCACGCTTGCGATGATGGACGCCGCGATCGAGGGCCTGAAGCAAGGCGAGGTTTCCGATCCCGTCGATCTGACAGAGTTCTGAATATGGCGTACCGCATCCGATTGGGCGTTCCGGAGATGGCCGCGCTCTGGGACCGCTTGAAAAGCGGGAACGCCGACGGCACAGCCAGGCGGGAGGAACAGAAGCTGTATCGGAAGCTCGGAAAAGCGATGAAGCTTCTCTCGGAAAACCCCCGCCACCCCGGACTGAGAAGCCACGAAATCAGTGCCCTGACCCGGCGCTACGGCGGCATCAAGGTCTGGGAGTCGTATCTGGAAAACAACACCCCCGGGGCGGGCCGCATCTTCTGGGTCTATGGCCCGGAAAAGAACGACATCACCGTCATCGGCGTCGAGCCGCACCCGAACGACAAGGGAAACGCATATCAGAAGATCACGCTCTCCGGTCTGGGCGCAGACACCGACTGAGCGGGACGTGCCGCTTTCTCCGCGCAAAAAGATCGGGGAGCATCCAGCCGTGCGGCGGATGCTCCCCTGGACCGTTGCTGAACTCAGAGCTGCTTCTGGGCGTTGATCTTGACGCCGGGGCCCATGGTGCTGGCGGTGACGCAGCTGCGAATGTACTGACCTTTCGCAGCGGCGGGCTTGGCCTTCACGATGGCGGCGATCAGGGCGGCGTAGTTCTCGAAGAGCTTGTCCGCGCCGAAGCTGACCTTGCCGATGGGGCA
>JAFYIF010000178.1 GCA_017538775.1 Oscillospiraceae bacterium
CGGCTGCCGCGTGGACAAGGTGCAGCAGCCGGAGCGGGATACGGTGCTGCTGACGGTCCACGGGCCGAACGCCGCCGGACGGCTGGTGCTGTGCGGCGGAGTGGGCGTGGCCCGGGCGCATTTCACCGCCGCCCGCTATGAAAACCCCGCCCAGCCGCCCATGTTCTGTATGCTGCTGCGCAAGCATCTGCTGGGGGCCAAGCTGGCGGAGCTGGAACAGCCGGAGCGGGAGCGGCTGCTGCTGCTGCGCTTCGACGCCCGGGACGAGCTGGGGCTGCCGGTGCGCAAGACCCTGGCCCTGGAGCTGATCGGGCGGGGCACGAATCTCATCTTAATCGACGGAGACGGGCGCATTCTGGACTGTCTGCGCCGGGTGGACGCGGAGCGCAACCCCCTGCGCCAGGTGCTGCCGGGGCTGCTCTACCGCCTGCCGCCCCGCCCGGAGAAGCCGGACTTCTTCGCCCTCACGCCGGAGGCGCGGGGCGCGCTGTGGGCGGGCTTCGACGGGCAGCGGGAAGCGGACAGGTTCCTGCTGGATACCTTCAACGGCCTGTCTCCCCTGCTGTGCCGGGAGCTGGTCCACCGCTGCCGGGGGGACCTGAGCACGATGCCGGACGCCATGGACGCCCTGGCCCAGACCGTGCTGGCCGGGGACTTCGTCCCCTGGATGCTGCTGCGGGACGGGAAGCCCCAGGACTTCTCCTGTCTGCCCATCGCCCAGTACGGGGAGGCCATGCTCTTCGAGCGCTTCCCGGACTTCTCGGCCCTGCTGGACGCTTTTTACACCCGCCGCAGCCAGGCCGAAGACCTGCGCCGCAGGACCGCGGAGCTGCGAAAGACCGTGAAAAACGCCCGGGACCGCTGCCTCCGCAAGCTGGCCATGCAGGAATCGGAGCTGGAGAAGACCGCCCGGCGGGACGAAAAGCGCCGCTGGGGGGACCTCATCACCGCCAACCTCTACCGCGCCCCCAGGCCCGGCGCCCGGACCATGACCGCCACGGACTATTACGCCGAGGGCTGCCCGGAGGTCACGGTGCCGCTGGACCCGCTGAAAAGCGCGGTGCAGAACGCGGCGGCATATTATAAGGAATACAACAAGGCCAAGACCGCCGAGCGCTATCTGACGGAGCTGCTGGAACGGGGCCGCCGGGACGCGCAGTATCTCTCCAGCGTGCTGGACGAGCTGGACCGGGTGCGCAGTCAGAGCGACATCGCGGAAGTGCGCCGGGAGCTGACCGAGACCGGCTATCTGCGAGCGATGAAAAACGCCCCCCGCCAGAAAGAGCGGGAGGCCGCGCCGCTGCGCTATCTGTCCAGCGGGGGCTTTGAGATTTTGGTGGGCCGGAACAACCGGATGAACGACCGGCTCACCTTCCGCCTGGCCCGGAAGGGGGACCTCTGGCTCCACGTCCAGAAGCTCCACGGCAGCCACGTCATCCTCCGCTGCGACGGGGCCGAGCCGGACGCACAGAGCCTCCGGGAGGCCGCGTCCCTGGCCGCCACCCACTCCCAGGCCGGGGAGGGCGGGAAGGTGCCGGTGGACTGCACCCGGGTGAAATATGTGAAAAAGACCCCCGGGGCCCTGCCCGGCATGGTGATCTACACCGAGCAGAGCACCCTCAGCGCCGAGGCGGACGCGGCGCTGGAGGAACGGCTGCGGCAGAAGTAAGAGGGCCTTTTTTGGAAAAAACCTCTTTACAAACCGCTCCATCTATGCTACACTAACAAAGCATCTGCCCGCGGACGCAGTTTGGGCGGCCCCTTTCTGCCCCCTTACCTCGTGCGCCGGGTATCAAAAACAAGAAAGGAAGCAAAACTATGATCACCAAGGACCAGAAGACCGCCGTTATCGAGGCCAACAAGACCCACGCGGGAGACACCGGTTCCCCCGAAGTCCAGATCGCCATCCTGACCGAGCGCATCCGCCAGCTCACCGAGCACCTCAAGACCCATCCCAACGACGACCACAGCCGTCTGGGCATGTACAAGATGGTCGGCAAGCGCCGCAGACTGCTGGACTATCTGACCAG
>JAFYIF010000179.1 GCA_017538775.1 Oscillospiraceae bacterium
GGGCTGCTGGGGTTGCCGCGCCGCGGGCTGCTGGCCGGTCCGGGCGGGCGTCTGCTGCCCGGCGGGCGTATGGACGGAGCGGGACGATTTGCTGCCGTTGTTTCCAAAAAGCTTCATGGTTTTCTCTCCAATTCTCTATGATGCCTGTCTGGGGTGCGTTCAGTGGATGTGATAAAAAAGTTCCTCTCCGTCGGGCAGTTCCATCCGTTCTGCGAACAGATCGGGGCTGTCCATCCAGGGGTTGCCGGAAAGCTTGTACTGGCCCTGCTTTTCCAGCATCAGCCCGATCAGGGGGTTGCTGAGCAGGAAGCCGGCGGGGGTGAAGTGCCAGCGCTCGTCCTCCCGGACGGCCCAGCCCCGCCGCTGAAATTCCTCCAGCAGCTCTTCCAGCGGGAGGAAGTCGCTGCGGTAGCGGTTGTGGTATTCTTTTGCGCTGACGCCGCGGACGGTGCGCATCCCCAGCATCAGGTATTCCGCCGCCCGGCCCAGGGCGTCCACCCGCTCATATTCGGCGAGGATATTGTTGCCGTTCTGGATGCCGCTTATGTACTGGGCCACGCTGCCGACATAGCTGTAACGCATATCGCCCACGTTGCTGGCCGCCGCCGGGCCGAAGCCCATGTAGTCCTGGAGCAGCCAGTATTTCAGGTTGTGGCGGCACTCCCGGCCGGTGCGGGCGAAGTTGCTGATCTCGTACTGGGCAAAGCCGTAGTGCCGCAGGGTCTCCACGGTGTAGAGGTACATGTCCGCCTGGGCGTCGTCGCCGGGGAGCAGGGGGGAGTCCTTGTAGCTGTACATGGGCGTGCCCTCCTCCAGCTTGAGGCCGTAGCAGCTCAGGTGTTCCGGCTCCAGCTCGATGGCCCGGCTGAGGGTCTCCGCCCAGTCCTGCCGCTGCTGGCTGGGCAGGCCGTAGATCAGGTCCAGGCTGATGTTGTCGAAGCCCGCGTCCCGGGCCTGTTTGACGGTGTTCACCACCTGCCGCCAGTTGTGGCGGCGGCCAATGAGCCGGAGCAGGTCGTCGTTGGCGCTCTGGGCGCCGATGGACAGGCGGTTGACCCCCTCGCTGCGCAGCAGGAACAGGTCGTGATAGCGGACCGAGTCGGGGTTGACCTCCACCGTCACCTCCGCGGAGCGGTAGATGCGCCCGGCGCGTTTCAGGGCGTTGAAGATGTCGCAGATGCGCCGCGCCCCGTAATAGCTGGGGGTGCCGCCGCCGAAATAGACGCTGTCGGTATAGCGCTCCTGGAGCTGGGGCGAGGCCTCCCGGATGTGCTGGAGCAGGGCGTTGTGGAACTTGGGCATCAGCCTGTCGCAGCCGGCCAGGGAGTAGAAATCGCAGTAGCCGCATTTGGAGGCGCAGAAGGGGATATGGACGTATATGCCGAGTTTTTTGACCATAGGCTCAACTCCGAAAACCCGCCGACGGGGGGCAGGATACATTCATGTATATGGAATCCAGTATAGCATGATTCTGTGATTTTGCAAGAGACGACAGAGCAAATTTCTGCTTGGAATGCATCGCAATTTATGGTAAGATGATGAAAACGCGCAAAGCGGGGAGGGGCGGACAATGGACTGGGCGGAGCTTGAGGAGGCCTGTCTGCGCTGCGAGCGCTGCGGCCTGTGCCGGACGCGGCGGAACGTGGTCTTCGGGACCGGGGCCAGGGACGCGGAAGTGCTGTTCGTGGGCGAGGGGCCGGGGGAACAGGAGGACCTGCGGGGCGAGCCTTTCGTCGGCCCGGCGGGGCATCTGCTGGACGATATGCTGGAACTCATCGACCTGGACCGCAAAAAAGTCTACATCGCCAACATGGTCAAATGCCGCCCGCCCCGCAACCGGGACCCGCTCCGGGAGGAGCAGGACGCCTGCGCCGACTGGCTGCGGCAGCAGATCGCCCTGCTGCGCCCGAAGCTCATCGTCTGCCTGGGCCGGGTGGCGGCCATGCGCTTCATCCGGGAGGATTTCCGCATCACCCGGGAGCACGGCCAGTGGACGGTCCGGGACGGGGTGCTGACCATGGCCCTCTACCACCCCGCCGCCCTGCTGCGGGACCCCAGGCTGCGTCCGGAGACCTTCACCGACCTGAAGACCCTCCAACAGGCGATTCGGGACTACTGCACCCACACCTTCTGAGCTTTGATATACATGATACGCTTGCTTCGCACAAACTTAACCGCTTTCCGCGAACTTTTTTAACAGAAATCCTGTATCTTAACAGTCGAAAACAGTTTCATCTTTTTCATTTTGTCCTCATCCCATAAGGCCTCCCCGATAACTCCGGTTATCGGGGTCGTCTTATATCTGCCCCTCCGCCCCGGGCGCAGGAAAGGGACAACTCCCGCTGTGAATATATTGTTCCGCGAGAGAGATGATAGAAGCGGCGGCGCGCAGCGCCGGGAAACAGAGAGGGAAGCAGAGGGTAGAGCATGGACGAAAAACTGCTGAACATGAGCATGGAGCTGTGCCGCGATCCGATGGTCGCGGTGCGGGACGGGATCCTGACGGGCTTCAACCGCCCTGCGGTCGCGGTGCTGCCGAAGCTGCTGCCCGGCACCCCCGCGGCGGGGCAGCTGCCCGAAGCGCTGCTGGACTGTCCGCCGGGCGACGGGGTGTCCCTGACCCGGCTGGGCAAGCGGGACTACAGCGTCCGCTGCACCGCCAGCGGCCCGCTGCGGCTCTATGCGGCCACGCCGCTGGAGGAGGAGGGGGAGCGGGGCTTTCTCTCCGAAGGGGTGATGAACCGCCTTTTGTCCGGCATCGGCAATCTGAATCTGGCCGTGGAGCAGATGGACCTGGCCGTCAATGCGCTGGATCGGGAGCGGAACCGGGCGATTTTGAACCGGAGCCGCCTGATCCTGACGCGCCAGCTGGTCGATCTGCGGACGGCGCTGGCCCTGATGGAGGGGAATCTGCCGAAGCAGGTGCAGGAGCTGGAGCTGGTGGGCTTTTGCCGGGCGCTGTGCGAGGCCGTGACCGCCTGCACCGCGGACCTGGGCACAGTTTTGCGCTTTGAGACGGAGGAAACGGCGCTGAAGGCCCGGCTGGACGGGGCGCTGCTGGAGCGGATTCTGCTGAATCTGCTGAGCAACAGTTTTGCCGCGACCCCGGCGGGGGGCCGGGTGCTGCTGCGGCTGGAACAGCGCGGCTCCTCCGTGCTGCTGACCGTGGCCGACAACGGCAGAGGCATCCCGCCGGAGATCCTGGACCGGGTGTTCCGGCGCTACACCGTCCGGGCCACGCCGGAGGATCTGAGCCCGGCGATCGGCGGCGGGCTCGGCCTGTATCTCGTCTCCGGCCTGACCCGGCTGATGGGGGGCACGTCGATCCTCCGAAGTCCCCAGGGCGAGGGGACCACGGTCCGCCTGTCCCTGCCCCGGGACAGGGAAGACGCGGGGCTATCCTGCGGCGTGGAGCGCGCCGAGCCGCTGGACACCGCCGTGCGCCGCGCCCTGGCGGAGCTGCTCCCGCTGGAACGCTTCGCGGAATATGAGATGGATTGAACGATAGAATACAAAACCGCCGCCTTTCGGGTTCATCCCCGAAAGGCGGCGGCATTCGTACTGTTGAAATCGTGGCTCAAAAGCCTCGCAGGGGGCGCGAGCGCAGCGCATCCCCTCATCGACAAAGTCCCCTGGACTTTGTCGATGCTTATTTCACAGGCTTTGCCCCAATCAAAACCTCCAGCGTGTCGAAGAGCCGTTCCGGCTCCACCGGTTTGCTCAGGTGGGCGTCCATGCCCGCCTGGAGGGAGCGCTGCACGTCTTCGTCCAGGGCGTTGGCGCTCAGGGCGATGATGGGCACGGCCTTGGCGTCCGGGCGGTCCAGGGCGCGGATGCGCCGCGTGGCCTCGTGGCCGTCCATCACCGGCATCCGGATGTCCATCAGCACCGCGTCATAGCTGCCCGGCGCGCTGGCGGCGAAGAGATCCACGGCGATCTTGCCGTTTTCCGCCAGGTCCGTGGTGATGTCCCGCATACTCAGCAGCTCCATGACGATCTCCGCGTTCAGCTCCATATCCTCTGCCAGCAGGATGTGACGGCCTTCCAGCTCTGCGCGCGGCGTCTCCGGCTGGCTGCGCTCCTTGTTCAGGAGGACGTGGCGGAACTCCTGCAGGACCGTGGCGGACTGGAGCGGCTTGGTCAGGAAGCTGTCCGCCCCCGCCGCGAGCGCCTCGTCCTGGATGCCCTCCCAGTCGTAGGCGGTGAGCAGGATGATGGGGACCTGTTTGTCGTAGCGCTCCCGGATGCTGTGCGCGACGGCCACGCCGTCCTCCTCCGGCATCCGCCAGTCCACCAGAATGAGGCTGTAGGGCTGCTGCCGCGCCCCGGCCAGCTCCAGGAGGCGGTAGGCCTCCTGCCCGCTGTTGCAGGCGTCGGAATAGATGCCCACCTCGTCCAGCACCGACTGGGCGTGTTCGCAGGCCACCGGGTCGTCGTCGACGATCAGGACCCGCAGATCCCGGGCCAGCATCTCCCCGCCGGCGTCGGCTTCCTCGGTCCGCTCGGAGGCCCGGAGGGTCACGGTGACGGTGAAGGTGGAGCCCTTGCCCTTTTCGCTCTCCACCTCGATGCGCCCGTTCATCATTTCCACGATGTTCTTGGTGATGGCGAGGCCAAGGCCCGTGCTGCCGAGCTTGTTGGCCTTGTCCACGTCCTCCTGGGCGAAGGCGTCGAAGATCTGGGGCAGGAAGCTCTTGTCCATGCCGATGCCGGTATCCCGGACGGTGAAGCGCAGGGGGGCGTTGCCCTCGTATTTGGGCAGCGGCTCCACCAGGAAGCTGACCGTGCCCGGGGCGGGGGTGTACTTGACTGCGTTGCCCAGGATGTTGATGAGGGCCTGGCGGAGCTTGCCCGCGTCGCCGATGTAGAAGTCGTCGGCCCGGTCCAGCACGCGATAGTCGTACTGGAGGCCCTTCTCCTGGCACTGGCCCTGGATGATGGTGTTGATCTGCTCCGTCAGCTCCCGGAAGGAGAATTCCTCGTTTCGGAGGCTCATCCGCCCGCTCTCGATGCGGCTCATGTCCAGGATGCCGTTGATGAGCTCCAGCAGATGCTTGGCGCTGACGCCCAGCTTTTCCAGACTCTCCCGGGCATGGGGCGGAAGGTCGGGCTCCTTGAGGGCGATGGCGTTCAGACCGATGATGGCGTTCATCGGCGTGCGGATCTCGTGGCTCATGGAGCTGAGGAAGGAGGTCTTGGCGGCGCTGGCGGTGTTGGCCTGGCCCAGCGCGTCGGACAGGGCCTGCTGACGGGCCAGGTCCTCCCGGGTGGCGCTGTCCACGTCGGAGAAGCCCACCCCCACGGCGTGGATGATGTCGTCGCTCCGCTCCTCCATGGTGCGGACACCGGCCATGCGCAGCATCTCATAGCGCTCCGCGCCGTCGCGGATGGAGAGGAAGCGCAGAGCGATCATGGGCTGCCTGGCCAGCCCGGCGCGGATGTTCTCCGGCTCGATGAAGCGGAGGAACTGCTCCCGGTCCGCCTCCGCCACGAAGCGCTGGGCGTAATGGGTGAAGCCCTCCCGGAAGGGGAACTGCTCCCCGGGCTGCGGCTCGTTCGGCACGGCGTAGCGGGCCCGGTAGCAGGTGCTCTCGTCCCGGTCCAGGTCCACATAGAAGACGCTCCGGTAGTCGGCGGCCATGGCGGTGATCATCGCGTTGGCGCGGCGCTCCTCCTCCTGCTGCTCCAGGAGCTGTTCCTGGAGGGCCAGACGGGTCTCCAGCTCCGCTTTCTCCCGCTGGAGCGCGTCGGACAGGGCCTGGTGTTTTGCCAGGTCCTCCCGAGTCTCCCTGTCCACGTCGGAAAAGCCGATGCCCACGGCGTGAATGATGCCGTCGCTCCGCTCCTCGCGGGTGCGGACCCCGGCCATGCGCAGCATCTCGTAGCGCTCCACCCCGTCGCGGACGGTGAGATAGCGCAGACCGATCATGGGCTGCTTGGCCAACCCGGCGCGGATGTTCTCCGGTTGGATGAAGAGGAAGAAGCGTACCTGGTCCTCCTTTGCCACGCGGCGCTTCGCGTAGTCCAGGAACACCGACTGGAAGGGGAAGGTGACGCCGGGTTTGATGTCGTAGTCCGTGATCTCGCTGGCCCGGAAGCAGGTGGCTGTATTCCGGTCCAGGTCCACATAATAGACGCTCCGATAGTCCGCAGCCATGGCGGTGATCATCGCGTTGGCGCGGCGCTCCTCCTCCTGCTGCTCCAGGAGCTTCTGCTGGAGGCCCAGGCGGGACTCCAGCTCCTCCTTCTCCCGCTGGAGCGCGTCGGACAGGGCCTGGTGCTGGGCCAGGTCTTCCCGGGTCTCCCTGTCCACATCGGAAAAGCCGATGCCCACGGCGTGGATGATGTCGTCGCTCCGCTCCTCGCGGGTGCGGACCCCGGCCATGCGCAGCATCTCGTAGCGCTCTTCTCCGTTGCGGACGGAGAGATAGCGCAGACCGATCATGGGCTGCTCGGCCAGTCCGGCGCGGATGCGCTCTGGCTCGATGAAAGCGAGGAAGCGCGCCCGATCCGCCTCCACGACATACTGATTCGCGTAATTGGTGAAGCCGCTCCGGTAGGGGAAGACCTCACCGGGCTGCAGCTCGTCCCGCATGGCGGGGCTGGCCCGGTAGCAGGTGCACACGTCCCGGTCCAGATCCACATAGAAGACGCTCCGGTAGTCGGCGGCCATGGCGGTGATCATCGCGTTGGCCTTGTGTTCCTCCTGTTCCTGCTGCAAGAGCTGCTGCTGCAAGCGGACCCGGGCTTCCAGCTCCGTCCGGACCCGGCGGGAGTGGCGTACCAGCGTCCAGACGATCAGAAGCACGAGGACCAGCAGCGCGCCCAGCACATAGGGCAGGATGTCCGACAGGAACTGGGAGAGGGAGAAGGCAGCGCCGGGATAGGAGTAGTTGGTGAGGGCCGCGCTGATCTGGGTCCCGGACACCAGACCGGCGGTTTTGTTCAGGATGTAGTAGAGCGCGCTGTCGGAGCGCCGGACGGCGAAGGAGAAGTTCATGTTCGCGCCGGTGGCCACGGCGGTGAGGTCGTTTTTCTCCCGCGCCGCCTCGGTCTGGAGCAGACGGTAGTTGCTGAACAGGGCGCAGTCCGCGCTGCCGTTTCGCACGGCCCGGAAACACGCGTCCAGATCATTGAAATAGACGGCGCTCCAGCCGGGGTAGTTGTCCCGGAGGAAGGAGGTGAAGTTGGGGTTGGTCCCGTTCAGGGCGGCCCGCAGCGCCGACTCCGCGGAGAGGTTCAGGTGTTCGGACTTCCGCACCGCCGCGTACATCTCCGTCTCGATGAAGGGGCCGGTCACCAGCACGTCCATGTCCTCCGCGTCGAAGGCGCTCAGGTGGATGGGGAAGACGCAGTCCAGCTCGCCCGCGTGCAGGGCCTCCAGCGCCGCCTCCAGCGTGGGGTAGGGCAGGGACTCGAAAGACAGCGCCGCGTTTTGCAGACTGGCGGAGGCCAGGTCCAGATAGTCCCGCAGTCCGCCGGTCAGGGTCCCGCCCTCGGTCCCGCAGAAGGGGAGATAGTCGTCCAGATAGCCCACCCGGACCGGGCCGTGGGCCTCCAGCCAGGCCGCCTCAGCCGCGGGGAGGAAGGCGGCGGTGCCGGACTTGCGGATGTACCGGTCATAGAGTTCCTGGTTGTAGTTGCGGTCCTCGTCCTGGATCTTGCTCAGCGCCTCGTTCAGCTCCGGCAGCAGGTCGGAGCGGGCGTTGCTGACGGCAAAGTAGAAATCGGACTGGCCGATGCGGATGACGGGCGCGTAGGAACCCGTGTCCCCAAAGGCGTCGATGGTGACATAGGCGTCCAGCTCCCCGTCCAGCAGCATCCGGACGGACTCCTCCTCCGAGCCGGTAAGCTCCGCCAGCTCCGCGTGGATGCCGTTCTTCTCCGCCCAGTCCAGGAAGAGGTCACGCTGGACGCTGCCCCGGTTCACGCCCACGGTCTTCCCGTCCAGGCTGTGGATGTCGGAGACCGTGATCTCCCGGTTTTCCTGGGCGACGAAGACGTAATAGCCCTCCGTGCCCATGGGCAGGGCGGAAAAGCGCATCTGCGTGGCCCGTTCCTCGGTAAAGGACACGTCGCTCATCAGGTCCAACCGGCCCTCCCGCAGCATTTGCAAAAGCTCCGGCCAGCTCCCTTCCACATATTCGTAGGTCCAGCCGGTGTGGGCGGCGATCCGCTGCTGGTACTCATAGGCAAGACCGCTGCGTCGGCCGTAGCTGTCCACATAGTTGAAGGGCGACTCGTACCAGCCGACCCGCACGACCTTCTGCTCCGGTGCCTGGGCCGAGCCGATCAGCGGCAGCGCCAGCGCCAGCAGCAACGCCAGGCACAGCGCCCAGCCTCCCGACCGCCGCCTGTCGTGCTTCCAATGTCTGGATTTCGTCATGTTCCCCACTCCGTTTTCAAGATCCAAACACGCGCGATGCGCGCACAGAAAAATCCCATACTATACACTACAAGATTATAGTGATTTTTCCGAAAAACGCAACACCCTTTCCGGATTTTTGTCAAAAACGCCAAATGAAGCCCCGGATGATCCGGCTAAGGAAAAATGAAGGGCGCCGCAGGAAATCCATGCGGCGCCGCAGA
>JAFYIF010000180.1 GCA_017538775.1 Oscillospiraceae bacterium
CTGCCTGGACGCGGCGGGCCATATCTGGCGCTTCGGAGGCCCGGCGGAGCCGGAGGAACCGGAAGAACCGGAGCCGGACGGGGAGGATGGAGACCCGCTTGGCGGGGAGGCAGCGCCCCCGGAGGCGGAGACGGACCCGGACGCGCCCGGGCCGGAGACCGTGGAGAGCCTGGCGGAGTTCAACGACTTCGCCGAGGGCCGCTTCGACCGCAAGAGCCTGACCCGGCTGCTGCTGCGGCTGGAACTGGAGGCCGGGGCGGAACTGGGCATCGCGGTGCAGTACGACTCCGACGGGGTCTGGCAGGACCTGATCGAGCTGTCGGCCCCGGTCCGCCGAAGCTGCCTGGTCCCGGTGCTGCCCCGGCGCTGCGACCACTACCGGCTGCGTCTCGTCGGGCGCGGGCTCTGGCGGCTGCTGGGCCTGGCCCGGGAGAGCCGGATCGAGAGCGCGCTGCGGTGAATCCGCATCGGCGCGGAAGAATTGAAAAAGGAGGCAGATGCATGGCACTGTTTACATGGCGGGACGTGGAGGAGGAGGCCCGGCGGCGGGGCGTGGACCTGGAAGGGCGTTCGGCGGCGGACCGCCGCTTGCTCCAGACGGACCCGGACCGGGCGATGCGGGCGGTGGACATCTGGGCCGGCTGGTCCAAGGCCAGCCCGGAGCAGCAGGCCTTGGACCACCAGTGGATGGAGGACTGGCGGCGCAGCGCCGGCTATTCCGGCGGGGACGAGGGCCTGGACTACCGCTATCTGGGCGCGGGTACCCCGGGGGAGGACGAGCGCAGCGCCGAGGCGGTTTGGAAAAACTTCCCCGGCTTTTCGGGCAGCGTCTACGACCGGAGCGGCAGCCGCCCCCAGGCGGAGACCTATCTCAGCGCCTACGGCAACGGCACAGAGGCGGACGCGCTGCGCCCGGTCTATGACACGGCGGCGGACAGCCGGGCCGGGGAACTGCTGGAGGCCCTGCTGGCCTACAGCCCCCGGGACTACGACCCCGCCGCCGACCCCCTGTACAGCCAGTACCGCAAGACCTATCTGCGGGAGGGGCAGCGGGCGGGGGAGGACGCCCTGGCCCGGGCCGCCGAGCTGACCGGCGGCGTGCCCGGCAGCTACGCCCTGGGGGCGGCCAGCCAGGCGGAGAACTACTACGCCGCCCAGCTGGCCGACCGGCTCCCGGAGCTGGCGGCCCAGGACCGCCAGCGGCAGAGTGAGGAATACCAGCGCCTGCTGCGGGGCTATCAGGCGGCGGCCCAGGCGGCGGAGGACAGCCGGGCCCGCTATCTGGACGCCCTGAGCCAGTACAACGCCGACCGCAGCTTCGCCCGCCAGCGCTATCTGGACGAGCTGGGGCAGTATAACGCGGAGCGGGACTTCAACTACGGCCTCTGGGGCGACGACTACGCCCGGGCACGGGAAGTCCTGCGGGCTGAGCAGGAGCAGGAACAGACCGCCTACCAGCGCCAGCTGGCGGCCGAACAGGCGGCCTATCAGCGCCAACTGGCGGCGGAGCAGACGGCCAGGGCCGAGGAACAGGAGGCCTACGAGCGGGCCCAGGCCCAGGCCAAAGCGGCGCAGCAGCAGGAGCAGACCGCCTATACCCGGGCGCGGGACAGCCGGGACGACCAGCTGAAAGCCGCCCAGCTCCTGGCAGCGCTGGGGGACTACTCCGGCTACGCTCCCTGGTACGGGCAGGACTGGGTGGACCGGATGCAGGCCCGTTACGACGCGGCCCACCAGCCCGCCGCACAGGCCGCCCCGGCTCCCCAGGCGGCCCCGGCGGAGACCGGACAGCGGCAGGAGGCCAAAGACGGGAAGGCCCCGGAGCCGAAGGCCACGGAGACGGAGACCCGGCGCGCCACGGTCACCCTGGGCCCGGCGGCCCTGGCCATCGCCAACGCCATGAGCCGCGCCAACAGCCCCGCCCAGCGGGAGACCTTCCGCAGCCGCATCGAGACCGCCCTCCGGGAGGGCAGCATCAGCCAGGCGGAGGCGGAGGTCCTGCGCAAAG
>JAFYIF010000015.1 GCA_017538775.1 Oscillospiraceae bacterium
CGCAGCAAAATCAGCAGGGCGATGAGGCCGATCAGGGCGCAGGCGGTGTTCTCGTTGGTCCAGCCCGCCAGGACGCCCCCGACCAGGGCGGCCAGGGCGGCGAAACCAGGGCGGCGGGGGCGGGCCTGGGAGTCGGTCTCCGCCAGGCGGCGGAAGGGGATGAGGTAGAGCAAAATCAGCCCCACGCCGTAGAGGTAGTTGGCCGCGCCGGTGAGCCAGAGGAAGCTCTCCCCAAAGGCGGGGGTCAGGAGCCAGAGCCCGCCGAAAGCCGTCAGCCACAGCCAGGGCCGGAGCTGCCGCAGCCCGCCGCAGGCGTGGCAGGCGATCAGCGTGACCAGGCCGCCGAAGGCCAGGGTGTTGATGACGTTGAACCAGTCCTTCCCCAGCCAGAGGAACAGGTGGGCCAGGAAGTGCACCGGCAGCCGCCCGTTCACCCGCTGGTAGTGGATGCCCAGGGACTCGAAGATGTCCGCGAAAGAGCGGATGGGGGTCTTGGTGACGAAGTTCACCGCGTAGGCGTAGTCGTCCCGCATGATGGCCGTCCGGGCGTTCAGGAGGTAGAAGGCGGCCAGGGCCAGGGCCGCGAGTCCCCAACCGGCCAGATGTGTCCAGGTCAACGCTTTCGTGTCGCGCATGGTGGCTGTCCTCTATTTCTGTAAAGTGTTCCCATGATACCACGCCCGGCGGCCCCTGACAAGGCGGGAATGTCCGGCGGCGGGGCGGCATAGACTGTGGGGAGCAAAGTCAGGGAAGGGAGCGGGCGCGGATGGAGAAGGGTATGGGCAGCGGCGCGGCGCCGGGCCGGGACGGGAGCGGGAAGAACGCGGCCCGGCAGACGCCGGAGCGGCCGCACGAGCTGACGCTGAGCGGGCGGCGGAAGCTGACGGTCAGCGGGGTGGACGACGTGGAGCGCTTCGACGAACAGGAGATCGTCATGCGCTGCGGCGGGACGCTGCTGGTGGTGGGGGGCGAGGCGCTGTCGGTCAGCCGCCTGAGCGTGGAGAGCGGGGACGTGGTCATCGCCGGGCGCATCGGCTCCCTGATCTACGAGGAGGCCCCCGCCGGGCGCGGCGGCTTCTGGGGCCGGATGTTCCGGGGCTGAGGGCCGATGGGCAACCCGCTTTCGGCACAGATTTTGCTGCTGGCCGCCACGCTGCTGACGGGCCTGGCCCTGGGGGGCTGTTACGAGCTGCTGCGGCTGCTGCGGCAGCGCCTGGGGGTCCTGGCGGGAGCGGCGCTGGACCTGGGCTTCTGCCTGCTGTTCGGCGCGGCGCTGTTCCTGCTGGGCATGGGGCCGGGGGACGGCAGACTGCGGCTCTATATGCCGCCGCTGGCCCTGCTGGGCATGGGTCTGTGGTTCCGGTTCTTCGGTTCCGCCGTCCGCCGCCTGGGAGGCGGGCTGCTGGACCGGCTGGGGGCGGCCGGGCGTCGGCTGCTGCGCCCTCTGGGGACGCGGCTGAACATAGCCGCGAAAAAAATCGGAAGGATTTTCAAAAAGGGCTTTTCTTTTTTGCGGAAATGGTTTACAATAACAGCCAGGCCATGGAAAAAACGCCGCCGGACGGCGGATAAGCGCCGGAGTCCGGCAAAGGAGACGCCCTATGAAGTTCAAACGCGCCAGCTTCTTCATCAAGATCGTGATCCTCGCGATGCTCGTCTACGGCTCCATCTCCCTGATCAGCGCGCGGGAACGCACCGCCACGGCGGAGGCGGACCGGGCCGCGCTGCAGGCGCAGGTGGACGCCCTGCTGCGGGAGAACGCGGAACTGGAATATGACATCGCCCACGCCGGGGACCCCACGGTCATCGCGGAGATCGCCCGGACCAAGCTGGGCCTGGTCATGCCCGGCGAGAAGATCCTCTACGACGTGAGCAACTGAAGAGCAGCCTGAAAAAAACGGCATTCTTCGGCGTGCACGTCATCAGGAAGTAGCCTTGAGGCAGACAATTCCCACCGAAAAAAACATGAAACCGACGTGGCCGTCCTTGGCCATGTCGGTTTTGACTTTCTGTTTCGGACTTTTCCTGGAAGCGACGAGGATCACCGCGAGGATCGTCAAAAATCGAATCATCGAATCATGGTTTTGTTCATGGTAGATAAGTCCTTTTTCGTTCTAAAAATTTATCGTTGATTTTCTCGAAGAATGCGGATATACTGGGCTTGGAAGGGGGTGTCTGTTATGCCGATCATCAAACCGGTGTCGGAGCTGCGCAACTATGGGGAGGTCCTTCGGGACGTGGCCGTGGGGCAGCCGGTGTTTCTGACCAAAAACGGTCATGGCCGCTATGCCGTGCTCGACATGGAAGAGTACCGCGAGTATGAGCGGATGCGCGCCATGGACTGGCTGGTTTCCGAGCTGGACAG
>JAFYIF010000016.1 GCA_017538775.1 Oscillospiraceae bacterium
CCAGCATGGGCGACTACGCCCAGGCGCTGACGTTCTATCGGAAAGCGCTGGACATCCAGGAAAAGGCGCTGGGGCCGGATCACCCGGATACGGCGGGGACTTACAACAACCTGGCGCTCGTTTATTCCAGCATGGGCGACTACGCCCAGGCGCTGACGTTCTATCGGAAAGCGCTGGACATCCAGGAAAAGGCGCTGGGGCCGGAACACCCCGCTACGGCGACGTCTTACAACAACCTGGCGAACGTTTATGGCAACATGGGCGACTACGCCCAGGCGCTGACGTATTATCAGAAAGCGCTGGACATCCAGGAAAAGACGCTGGGGCCGGATCACCCCGATACGGCGGGGACTTACAACAACCTGGCGGTCGTTTATGACGACATGAGCGACTACGCCCAGGCGCAGACGTTCTATCAGAAAGCGCTTGACATCTTTGAACAAAAGCTCGGCCCGGACCACCCCTCTACACAAAGAACAAAGCAAACCCTCGACCGCCTCCGCCACGCCATGGCGGAACCCACCCCCACCCCACCCACCAACAGGACAACATCATGACCAACAACGAACCCAAAACGGAACGCGCCATCCTCTGCGGCCTTGCCGCCGCCTGTTTTGCCCCCGGGGAGAGCAGCACGGACGTGAGCATGGACGAGCTTGCCGCGCTGGTGGAGACCGCCGGGGGGGAGCCTGTGGCGTTGCTGATGCAGCAGCGGGCCGCGCCGGACCCCCGGAGCTTCATCGGCGAGGGAAAAGAGCGCGAACTGAAGGAACTGGCGGAGGCCAACGCGTGCACGCTGGCGGTCTTCGACAACGAGCTGTCCCCCAGCCAGATGCGGGTGCTCAGCGAGGATCTGCACATGAAGGTGCTGGACCGAAGCGGCCTGATCCTGGACATCTTCGCCCAGCGGGCCAGGACCCGGGAGGGCAAGCTGCAGGTGGAGCTGGCCCAGTACAAATACCTGCTGCCCAGGCTTCTGGGCATGTGGACCCATCTGGAGCGGCAGGAGGGCGCCATCGGCACCCGCGGCCCCGGCGAGACCCAGCTGGAGAGCGACCGCCGCCACATCCGGCGGAAGATCCAGAAATTGGAGGAAGAGCTGGCGGAGGTGCGGAAAAACCGCGCCACACAGCGGCGGCGGCGGGAGAAGCGGGAGCTGCCGGTGGTGGCCCTGGTGGGCTACACCAACGCCGGGAAAAGCACGCTCCTGAACCGCCTGACCGGCAGCGACATCCCGGCCAACGACCGGCTGTTCGACACCCTGGACACCACCACCCGCCGCTGGCAGGTGGACGAGGTGCAGGAGGTGCTGCTGAGCGACACGGTAGGCTTCATCCGCAAGCTGCCCACGCACCTGATCGAGGCCTTCAAAGCCACGCTGGAGGAACTGGCCTACGCCGACGTGCTGCTGCACGTCATCGACCTGAGCAGCCCGGAGTGGCAGACCCAGGCCCAGGTGGTGGACGCCCTCATCGCCCAACTGGGCGCGGAGGGCACGCCCTGCATCCGGGTATATAATAAGTGTGACGCCTATGCGGGCCTGCTGCCGCGGGAGCGGGACGCGGTCTGCGTCTCCGCCAGAAGCGGCGAGGGGCTGGAGGAGCTGCGCCAGGCCGTGGAGCGCGCCCTGGGCCGGGACAAGCGGCGGGCGGTCTTCCTGCTGCCCTTCGACAAGGGGGCCCTGCTGGAGACCCTCCACCGGGAGGCGGCGGTGCTGTCCACGGAGTACACGGACCGGGGGACGCGGGTGGAGGCCATTGTGAAAGCGGAGCTCTGGCCGAAGCTGCGCGACTACGCGGAGGCGCGGCCATGACCGGCTATCTGACCCCCGCCGGGGTGGGCCGGGGGGAGTACGACGAAAAA
>JAFYIF010000181.1 GCA_017538775.1 Oscillospiraceae bacterium
CGCGCCCGCTCCTGCTCCTGGCGGCGGGCCTCCTCCCGGCGGCGTTCTTCCTCCCGGCGCTCCAGCTCCCGGCGGAGCTCCTCCTCCTGGCGGCGCTCCTCTTCCAGCCGCCGCTCCCGTTCCAGACGGCGGGCCTCCGCCTCCGGGTCCGGCTCTGCGGGTTCCGGCTCGCCCGGCTGCGGCTCCGGCTCGGCTTTGCGGCGCTGCTTGCCCTTCTTCTTTTTCGCTTTCTGCTGGCGGCGCTCGGCCTCCTGCTGTTTTCTGGCCTCTTCGCGCTTCCGGGCCTCCTCCTCTTCGCGGAGTCTGGCTTCCTCGGCCAGCCGCGCCTGTTCCTCGGCCTCTTTCCGGACCGCTTCCTCGGCCTCCTGGCGCTCGCGTTCCAGGCGTTCCTCCTCCGCCTTTTGTTGTTCGGCCTCCTGGATCTTCAGGAATTCGTCGGTGAGGTGCAGATAGGCCCGGGTGCCCCGGCACATGCGGTCGTACTCGATGCAGGGCATCCCGTGGCTGGGCGCTTCGCTCAGGCGGATGCTCCGGGGGATGACGGTCTGATAGACCTTGCCGGGGAAATGGGCGCGGAGGGCCTTCTCCACATCCCGGGCGAGCCGGGTGCGCCCGTCGTACATGGTCAGCAGCAGCCCTTCCAGTTCCAGCTCCGGGTTCAGGCGCTGGTTGACCAGGCGGACGGTGTTCATCAGGTCGCTCAGGCCCTCCAGCGCGTAGAATTCGCTCTGGACCGGCACCATGACCCGGTCCGCCGCAGTCAGGGCGTTCAGGGTCAGCAGTTCCAGGCTGGGCGGGCAGTCCAGCAGGATGTATTCAAACTGGTCCCGGATGGGGTCCAGCTTGCTTTTCAGCAGATATTCCCGGCGATCCAAGTCCACCAGCTCCACGTTGGCCCCGGCCAGGTCCGCATGGGAACAGATGACGCTGCCGTGTTTGGTCTCCAGCATGGCCTCGCCGATGGGGTAGTCCCGGAACATCACGTCATAGAGGCTCTTGACCTTGCTCTTGTCGATGCCCATGCCGGTGGTGGCGTTGCACTGGGGGTCGCAGTCCACCAGCAGGACGGCCTTGCCGCGGAAGTGCAGGGACGCGGCCAGGTTGATGGCGGTGGTGGTTTTGCCGACCCCGCCTTTCTGATTCGTAATGGCTATGATCTTTCCCATATGATTCTCCGTTCTTCGCCGGTTCGGTTTTGGAACGGAGCCATTATATCAGCTTTGCCGCGTCTTTTCAATTGTTTCATGTGAAACATTTCCCGCTTTCTTCGACCGGCGGCGCGCTGCGCGTCCATGTTTCACGTGAAACAGCGCGGAATTGTTTCACGTGAAACATGGACGCTTGACAGGGCGGCGAACCTTGCGTAAACTGGGGAAAACGAAACCGGGAGGGTCAGGCGATGAAGTGGCTGGAGGCAACCGTCAAAAGCAGCAGCGCGGAACTGGACGCGCTCTGCGCAAAGCTGGAGTCCCTGGGCGTGGAAGGACTGTGCATCGAGGACGAGCAGGACTTCCGGCGCTTTCTGGAACAGAATCAGCAGTACTGGGACTATGTGGACCGGGAGCTGGAAGAGAAATACAGCGGCCTGAGCCAGGTGCGCTTCTATCTGCCGGACGACGCGGCGGGCCGGACGCGGATGCAGGAGCTGGAAACGGCCCTGGGCCAGCCCCTGGGCCTCCGCCGGGTGGCAGACGAGGACTGGGAGAACAGTTGGAAGCAGTACTACGCGCCGATCCCCATCGGCAAGCGGCTGATGGTGGTCCCGGAGTGGCTGGACCCGGATCTGGACGGGCGGCTGGCCCTGCGGCTGGACCCGGGCCTGACCTTCGGCACCGGGAGCCACGCCACAACGCGGATGTGTCTGGAACTGCTGGACGAGCTGGACCCCAGAGGCTGGAAGGTGCTGGACCTGGGCTGCGGCAGCGGGATTCTGGGCATCGGGGCACTGCTGCTGGGGGCTTCGTCAGTAGTGGCCTGTGACATCGACCCCCTGGCCCGGCAGGCGGCGGAGCACAACGCCGCCCTCAGCGGCGTGGGCGGTCCCGGCTTTCGCTTCTACGCCGGGGACGTGCTGGCCGACGAGGGGCTGCGCCGCAGCCTGGGGACGGGGTACAAGCTGGTTCTTGCAAACATTGTGGCGGACGTGATCCTATCCCTCAGCGGCTTTGTCCGGCGCTTCCTGACGCCCGAGGGGCTGTTCCTCTGCTCCGGGATCATCGACCACCGGGCCGCTGAAGTGGAGGCGGCGCTGGAGGCCAACGGATTGCGCATCTTGCAGCATCGCCATGAAGAGGAGTGGCACGCCTATCTCTGCGCCCTCAGCCGGTGAGCAGGTCCACGTCCTCTACCGACAGCCCCGGGTGCAGAGCCAGATTCAGCCCGTAGCCCAGCAGCCGCCCCATGTCCCGCACGTTCCGGTCGATGTCCCGCGGGGTGACGATCAGCCCGCCCAGGGGGCCGAAGTCCTCCGGGGACAGGGAAGCCCCCGCCTGTCCGGCCAGGTCCAGGGTCAGCGTGGCCGCGTCCACCACCGTGGGAAAGCCCAGGGACAGCACCCGCACGCCCAGGGTCTCCCGGTCCAGGGCCAGCCGGGCGTTGCCCACGCCGGAACCGGGGACGATGCCCGTATCGCTGAGCTGCACGGTCCGGCACAGCCGGGCGGCGCTGCGGGAAGCCAGCGCGTCCACCGCAATCACGCAGTCGGGGCGCAGCGCATCGCAGACGCTGCGGACCAGGTCCCCGCTTTCGATGCCGGTGGTCCCCAGGACCCCGGTACACAGGGCGCTGACCGGCCGGAAGGCGGCGAAGTCCTCCGGAAGCTGGGCTTTCAGATGCCGGGTGGCCAGCACATGGTCCAGCGTACACGGCCCCACCGCGTCCGGCGTGATGTC
>JAFYIF010000017.1 GCA_017538775.1 Oscillospiraceae bacterium
AGGATGCCGAGGCCCTGAAGGCCAAGCTGGAAGGCGTCGGCGCCACCGTCGAGCTGAAGTAAGCTGCTCCCCGCACATCCATCCGAAGCCGTCGCCCACCAGCGGCGGCTTCGTTTTTGCTTGACTTTGCGGCGAAAACACGCTATAGTTTTATTCATTCAAAAGGAAAGGATCGGAACATAGCCATGAAGCATTCTATGACCGTACTGCTGGCCCTGCTGCTGACGCTGGGCCTTGTTCTGGCGCTTTCCGGCTGCGGCCAGACCGCGCAGCCGGAGGCGGGGGAGGCCGACCTGCTGGGGCGCATCCAGGCCCGGGGCAGCATCGTCGTCGCCACGGAGGGGGACTGGAGCCCCTGGACCTACCATGACGACGCCGACCGGCTCACCGGCTTCGACGTGGAGCTGGCGCAGTTGATCGCCGAGGGCCTGGGCGTGAGCGTGGACTTTGCCGAGACCGACTGGGACGCCATCCTGGCCGGGGTGGAGGGTGGCCGCTTTGACATCGCCTGCAACGGCGTGGACTGGACCGAGGCCCGGGCGGAGAAGTTCCGCTTCTCGACGCCCTACCTCTACATGCGTGAGGTGCTGGTGGTCCGCGGCGACAACGAGGACATCCACAGCATCGAGGACCTGGCCGGGCGCATCACCTCCAACTCCCCCAACAGCACCTACGCGGAAATGGCGGAGGCCGCCGGGGCGGAGCTGCTGTACGTCAACACCCTGAACGAGACCATCATGATGCTGGAGCAGGGCCGGGCCGACGCCACCATCAACGCCAAGGCCTCCATCGAGGACTATCTGCGGGAGCACCCGGACGCCAACATCAAGATCGTCTATGAGACCGAGGGCACCCATGTCTGCATCCCCGTCCACGCCGCCGACGAGACGGAGAGCCTGATGACGGCCATCGACGGCGTGCTGCAGACTCTGCGGGACAACGGTACACTGCGGGAGCTGAGCTTGAAATACTTCGGCGCGGACCTGACGCGGGAGGCCTGAGCCGCCGCGCCCGGGGAGAGGGAGTACATTCATGCTGGAACCGATCGGGGAGTTCTTCTCCCAGATGTTCAGCAGCCGGGTCTGGGGGATCCTGGTGGATTCCTTCCCCCGGCTGCTGGGCTATTTTCTGCGCGTCAGCATCCCGCTGGCGGTGCTGAGCTTTCTGCTGGCCCTGGTCATCTCTGTGGCCGTGGCCATGATCCAATACGCCCAGGTGCCGGTGCTGCGGCAGATCTGCCGCTTCTACATCTGGGTGGTCCGGGGCACGCCGCTGCTGGTGCAGTTATATATGGTCTTCTACGGTCTGCCCAGCCTGGGCGTGATGCTGGACGCCTTTCCCTGCGCGGTGCTGGTCTTCGGCTTCAACGAGGGGGCCTATATGGCGGAGAGTATGCGCGGGGCCCTGGAGGCGGTGCCCCGGGGCCAGCTGGAGGCGGGGGCGTGCGTCGGGCTGCGCTATCTCCAGATCATGCGGCACATCGTCCTGCCCCAGGCCTTCCGCATCGCCTTTCCCGCCCTGAGCAACAGCCTGATCAGCATGGTGAAGGGCACCAGTCTGGCCGCCTCCGTCACGGTGATGGAGATGTTCCGCCAGGCCCAGGTGATCAACGGACGCCTGCACGAGTCCCTGGGCCTCTATGCGGAGGTGGCGCTGATCTATCTGCTGTTCTGCACGCTGCTGACCTTCCTCCAGCGGCGGGGCGAAAAACGGCTGAGCCGCTTCGGGGGTGTGAAATGAGCGAGAATCCGAATCGCCGGGTGATGCTCCGGGCCGAGGGTGTCACGAAACGCTTCGACGGCCGGGAAGTGCTGCGGGGCATCGACCTGACCGTGGAGCAGGGGGACGTGGTGGCGATCCTGGGCCCCAGCGGCAGCGGCAAGACCACGCTGCTGCGCTGCCTGAACTTCCTGGAGCGGGCCGACGGCGGGACCCTGGAATTCGACGGGGAGCGCGTCGAGCTGGCCCGGGCCACAGGAAAGGACGTGGCCCGGCTCCGGCGCAAGACCGCCTTCGTCTTCCAGAACTACAACCTCTTCCTGAATAAAACCGTGCTGCAAAACGTGACCCTGGGCCTGACGGCGGCCCGGCGGATGCGGAAGGAGGAGGCCCGTGCCCTCGCCGTCCGCGCCCTGGAAAAAGTGGGCATGGCCCAGCGGCTGGACAGCTATCCGGCCCAGCTCTCCGGCGGCCAGCAGCAGCGGGTGGCCATCGCCCGGGGCCTGGCCGCCCAGCCGGAGATCTTCTACTTCGACGAACCCACCAGCGCCCTGGACCCGGAGCTGATCGGCGAGGTGCTGTCGGTCATGCGCACGCTGGCCCAGGAGGGGCGGACCATGCTGGTGGTCACCCACGAGATGGGCTTTGCCCGCAGCGTCAGCAGCAAGGTGCTGTTCATGGAGGACGGCGCGGCGGTGGAGTCCGGCCCCACGGCGGAGTTTTTCACCAATCCCAAAACCGAGCGCAGCCGCAGCTTTGTGGAGAGCATCCTGGCGGAGCGGGAGAAGGGATAAAGCGAATCGGGCGCGGCTTGCAGATTTGAAAACAATCTG
>JAFYIF010000182.1 GCA_017538775.1 Oscillospiraceae bacterium
ATTCGGCAAGAAGTTTTCTCATGGTACATACCCTCCTTTATGAGATGCTCCAAATTATACCACCGTTTCCCCGGAATTGCAACCGCAGATTGCACAAAAACCGGAGGTTTTCCGGAAAATTGTGGGGCTTTTGCCCCCGCCTTCCCCGGAGGCTTGACAAGCGGGGTGGGATGAATATAATAATAGGATAGAAGATTTTATGGAAACCGCCGGGTTTCCAGACCTCCCGGGGCGGACGGCCCTTTTCCGTCCCGCCCCGCCGCCACAGGGCGAAGCCGGGACGCCGCTTCCCCCTTGTATGCAGACAGGAGCGTGCCGTTTTGAAACAAAGCAGCTTACAGCCCAGGCCGGAAACGCCGCCTGAGGCCGAAAATATCGTCCCCTTCCCCGTGGAGGCGGAGCCGGAACAGAAGCCGGAAAAAAAGCGCAACCGCCTGACGCTGCTGCTGACCCTGCTCATCAACATCGTCATCGTCGGCTACATCGCGGGCCGGGAGTTCCTGGGCGACGCGGAGAACGTGCGCATGATCTCCCTTTCGGACGTGCGCTGGGTCTACATCGTCCTGGGCGTCCTCTGCTTCGTGGTGGCCGTGTACATGGAGTACGTCAAGTACCGCCGGATGATCCTGGCCACGGAGGGGCGGGACGACCGGCGCAGCGCCTTTGAGTGCGCGGCGCTGGGCAAGTATTACGACAACGTGACTCCCTTCGGCGCGGGCGGCCAGCCCTTCCAGATCCTCTATCTCCGGCGCAAGGGCCTCTCCGCCGGGAACAGCGCCGCCATTCCGGTGGCGGGCTTCATGATGCTCCAGTTCGCCTTCGTCCTCATCGCGCTGGTGGTCTTCGTGACCAACCGCAGCGTCATCAGCATCGCCCCCGCCATCCGCTACACCGCCTATCTGGGCCTTCTGATGTACGCCGCGCTGCCTCTGGGCATCATCTTCTTCGCCTTCTTCCCCCGAGGGGTCCGGGCCCTGGTGACCCGGGTCACCGGCTTTCTGGGCCAGATCGGCATCCTCAAGGACGCGACGAAGACCGCCAACGGGCTGCTGAACTCCCTGGACGAGTATGTGGTCAGCCTCAAGGTGATGAACCGGCGGCCCCACTTCTTCCTGAAGCTTTTGATGTTCTCCGTGCTGTACCAGGTGGCGATCCTCTCTGTGCCCTTCTTCATGCTCCTGGCCTTCGGGGGCAACAACGACTGGTGGACCGTCTTCTCCCTGGTGGTCTACATCTACGCGGCCATCACCCTGATCCCCACCCCGGGCAACGCCGGGGCCGCGGAGGGCAGCTTTTACGCGGTGTTCTCCTCCCTGGAGGGGGGCTTCCTCTTCTGGTCCATGATCGTCTGGCGCTTCATTGTCTACTACCTCTGGCTGATTTTGGGCATCATCGTGGTGGCCCGCAGCGCCTCCACGAAGCCGCCGAAGACCAAACAGGCGGTCCCGGCGGAGGGGCGGCTGCGCGTGGCTCTGTTCACCGACCGCTTCCTGCCCTCCGCCGACCCGGTGGCCCAGGCCGTGGGCTCCTACGCCCGGGAGCTGACCGCCGCCGGACACGAGGTCTGCGTGGTCTGCCCCCGGCAGGAGGGCCCCTGCGACGACCGCTTCGGCTATCCGGTGCTGCGGACCCCCGCCGTCCGCTTCCACCTGTTCAAGACCGCCCTGCCCGTGCCCTTCGTCCGGGGCTGGATCACCCGCTATTTCAAGCACCAGCACTTTGACCTGCTCCACGCCCACACGCCCTTTGCCCAGGGCGACATCGCCTATCAGCTGGGCCGGAAGCTGCGCATCCCCGTGGTGGCCAGCGCCCACCGGGACTACTTCGACGACGCGCTGCGCCACAGCCACAGCCGCTTTCTGGCCAACGCCACGGCCAACCGGGTGGTGGACTTCTACTCCAAGGCCGACCGGGTCTGGGCCAGCAGCGAGGCGGCGGCGGAGTCCCTCCGCGCCCACGGCTATCACGGCGATATCCGCATGATGGAGAACGGCGCGGAGGCGCCCCCGGTGGTCGCGCCCGAGGAGCTCCGGCGTCTGGCCCGGGAGACCTTCCGCATCCCGGAGGGCAAGCGCGTGCTGCTCTATGTGGGGCCGCTGCTCTGGCAGAAGAATCTGCGCATGGTGCTGGACGTGAGCCGCTATCTGATGGACTTTCGGGACGACTGCCTGACCGTGGTGGTGGGCAGCGGCTACAACAGCGCCGACATCCAGAAGTACGCCGAGAAGCTGGGCCTGGGGGACCGCATCCGCTTCCCCGGCGAGGTCAGCAGCCGGGAGCTGCGCTTCGGCCTCTATCTGCTCAGCGAGCTGTTCTTCTTCCCCTCCACCGCCGACAGCTCCCCCCTGGCCCTGCGGGAGGCGGCCCAGGCCGGTCTGCCCGCCCTGCTGGTGACCGACAGCCCCGCCGCCGCCGACATCCGGGAGGGCGAGAACGGCTACACCGCCCCGGAAAACGTGGAGCGCATGACGGCCCGGGTGCAGCAGATCCTGGACGACCCAAACCGCGCCCAGGTGGGCCAGCGGGCCAAGGAGACCCTGCCAGTCAGCTGGGACGACGTGGTGGAGCGCGTGACGGAGGCGTACCGAAGCGAGCTGGTGCCGTCTGCGCGGCGCTGAGGCGACGACGCGGCGCTGATGCGATAAATGGAATACGGCGATCCCCCTGCCCCTGGCGCGGAACGCGCTCGGGGCGGGGGGATTTGGTTTGGGTGGGCGTACAGTTTGCGGTTGAGGAGGAACGCGCCCCGTAGGGGCTGGCGTCCCCGACAGCCCCGGACCAAAAGCAAACCCCCGACAAATCCGCACCCACCCGGTAGGAAACGCCGTCCCCGGCGTTCC
>JAFYIF010000183.1 GCA_017538775.1 Oscillospiraceae bacterium
GTCCGGCGTCTCGTCCAGCACGGCGCGCATCAGCTTGGCCGGACGCACCCCGCTCAGCGCCCCCCAGGGGGGGCGGTAGCCCAAGGCTTGCACGCCCGCCCGATAGAAGCTCAGTTTCAGGATACGCCGCCGCAGCCGATCCGTGCCCACCGGGTCGGCGCATAGCGCCCGCCGCACCCGGGCCGCGCCCCGGAAGGCCGCGCCGTCCATGTGCAGCAGCGTGGTGGCCGTGAGCCAGGTCTCCCCTTCGGAAAGGCGCACCCGCGCCCAGCGCGCCCCCGTGGGCGCGGCGGGATACTGGGGCCGCTCCCCGGGAAAGAGCATCAGCATGATCTGCTCGACGGCGTATTTGTCGTCGTGGTTGTAAAAAAAGAGTTCCATTTGGCCATTGTAGCACAGTTAGAAAGAAATATCCACCAAATCGGCAAAATTTCTTCAAAGATTTTGTAACATTGATTGCGATTGTGCGGTGGGTGGGTTGGAATATCTGCACAATCCGTCGCATTATATCGCACGCGTGCGATAAATCTGTTTGACAGAATCGAACGCGTGCGATAAAATGCTCTCTTTTTCTCATCTGCTATCACACATTATTGTAAAAGGAACGAGCTGAAAAACCTGGTAGAGATCCTGGAAAAAGAACTGGAAACGCATCCGCAGGGGAGGGTGATGTCTGTGAGCGTTTTTGACAAAATCAAACTGGGCCTGGAAGAAGCGATCTCCTACGAACGGGGCGAGCTGGACGCCAGGACCACGAAACTGACGGTTGCGCCGGTCCGCCGGTTCGACGCTTCCGAGATCAGGAACATTCGCGTCAATACCGGCCTGACGCAGAAACTGTTCGCGGAACATCTGGGGGTATCGGTCAAGACGGTGGAGGCGTGGGAATCCGGGAAAAATGAGCCTCTGGGTTCCGCCTGCCGTTTGCTGGATTTGACGAAGGCCGATCCCCTGTTTCCGCAGAAGTCGGGAATCGTGATACGCTGAGGGGGGGCGCAAAGCGCCTCCTCTTTGCCGTCCAGGCGCACAAAAAACAGAGCCCTTTCGGGCTCTGTTTCAGAAAACCGCGGTGCCGTGGGGCCCCATGATAACCTGCATCCTTGCAGGTGGGTCGCCGCTCTGCCGGTTCTTTGCTTCCAACTTCCACCCCGCATCTTGCAACGGGGCGGGAGGCCTGCGATCCGCGGCGGAAGCATGGCGTCCCTTATACTCATTGTAGGTCCATGCGGGGCCGGAGTCCACGCACACCGCAGTTCATCAAACGAATGCTTTCGGGAAGGGCTATTCTTCCTCCTCCTCGTCGAAGAGTTCCTCCATGTAGAGGGCGTAGACCTTTTGGAGCAGCTCCTCGTCGTCCACGCTGTCCAGCAGCTCCTCGTCGCCGTTCATGGAGCTTTTCAGGATGATGAACCCGTAGTCGGGGTCGTCCTCGTCGATGTCGGTGGGGAGGAAGACGCGGTACAGTTCGCCCTCGAACTCCACCTCGCCGACGACCTCCAGACGGAAGTTGTTGCCCTCCTCGTCGGTCATATCCACAAAAATCCCCTCGTTGTCCATCGCTTTTTTTACCTTTCTGTGCTTTCTGGCTCCATTGTAACCGAAGTGCGCCGGAAAATCAATCCCTTTTTGCGCCAGAGCGAAAAAACTTTGGTGTCAGCAGGGACGGTTCTGATTGACAACTTCCGTTCTTTTGGGGAGGAAAAAGTTGTCAATGAGAACCGTCCCCGATGACAATCAGCTCCCCAGGTCCTCCAGCAGCTCCATCAGCGCCTCCCGGCCGTCCACGGGCAGGCCCTTTTCGATGAGCTGGCGGTCGTGTTCCCGGAGGGAGTCCAGCGCGATGTCCGTCACCTCCAGGGCCCGGCGCCGGTCCAGCCGGTCATAGACCGCCACCTGGCCGGAGGAGGCGGCCAGCAGATAGGCCCCGCTCTCCGTCACGGGACGCGTGCGCAGCGCCGCCAGGGTGTGCAGCGCCATCACCAGCGCCGTCGCCGCCAGGATCAGGGACAGCGCCGCCCGTATCACCGTTTTCTTCCGCATAAAACTCCCTCCAAACAGGTCTTTGGAGGGAGTTTTCCCGATTCGGATGAAATTATTCGGAGATGAGCACTTTTCCCGCGGCCACCCGCAGTCTGCCCTGACAGTACAGTCGCACGGCCTCCGGCAGCACCTTCCACTCCCCCTGGCGCATGATGCGCTCGGTCAGGTCCCCGATGGAGTCCGACTGCTGGACCGTCACCGCCTTCTGGACGATGATGGGGCCGTAGCCGTTGTCCTCCAGGGTCATGAAATAGGCCGTGGCCCCGGCGATGCGCACCCCGGTCTCCAAGGTCTCCCGCAGGGCCCGCAGGGGGTCCAGGGTCCCGGTGCAGAAGGCCGGGAACAGCACCGGCTGCGCCGCGATGACCCGGTTGCGGAAAAAGTGCAGCAGGGAGAAGCTCAGCTTTTCCGTGAACCCGGCGCAGACCACAAGCTGGGCGTCCAGGTCCTGCAATTTGTTTTTCAGCGCGTTGCAGAAGCTGCCGCTGTTGGGAAAGAGGCTCCGCTCCACCAGATAGGTGGGCACCCCGGCCTTCTTCGCCCGGTCCAGGGCGAAGGCCTCCGCCGTGGAGGAGACGACCCCCACCAGCTCCAGCTCCGGCAGCTCCGGCCGGAGGTCCAGGATGGGCTGGAGGTTCGCGCCCCCGCCGGAGACCAGTACCGCCGTCTTCGTCATGTCCGTCCCTCCTCCAGCAGCCGCCGGGCCGCCGCGCCGTTGCGCCGCTCCAGGGCCAGCAGCCGGTCCGTAGCCGCCCGCAGCGCCGCCCGGTCGGCCCCCAGGGCCGCGTCGACGATGTCCAGAAGCTGTTCCGGCCGCGCCAGCGCGGCGTAGTCCAGATAGCTCCGGGCCTCCACATAGTCCAGGAAGGAGGCCACCTTGGGGTCATAGCTCACCCCCGCCATGGGGATGGCCTGGCTGGCGGCGAAGATCAGCACATGCAGCCGCATGGACAGAATGCCCTCCATCCGGGCGATGAAGCCGATCAGCTCCGGGACGCGCATGGGCTCCGTCACCAGATGACAGGGGATGTCCGGCCCCAGCAGGGCCCGCAGGGCCGAGACCGTCTCCCCGTCCTGCTTCGGGTTGACCGAGAGGAGCACCGGGGTCAGGCCGTAGCGCGCCCAGACGTGCCGCGCCGCGGCGGCGAACAGGGGCAGCTTCTCCCCGATGCCCGGCCAGCGGCGGACGCAGACGCAGAAGCAGCGCGCAGCCGGGGGGATGCCCAGCCGCTGAAAGAGCCGGTCCAGCTCCGCGTCCGGGGCCGGGGCCAGGCCCAGGGCCGGTTCCGCGGCCAGGGCGATGTCCGGTTTGGTGACGCCCAGGGCCCGGAGGGTCTCCAGACTGCCGGACTCCCGGAGGGTCACTGCGTCCACGCAGCGGTTGATGACGCGCCCGGCCCGGCGGCGGTTGCCCGCACGCAGCACCGGCCCGACGCCGCAGCCGTACATCAGCACCCGGCAGCCGCAGCGCTTCGCGGCCATCAGGGTCCAGAGGTAGTACCAGAGGCTTCGGGAGCTGGTCACGTCCTGGATCAGGCTCCCGCCGCCGCTGAGAAACAGCTCGCTCCGGCGCATCCGCCGCAGCATGGAGAGGACGCGGAAGGAGTGCAGCGCCCGGACGCCGTGGGTGGCGGCGGTCTCCGACGGGTCGCGGCTCAGCACCGTCAGGGGCATGAAGGGGTCGATCGCGCGCATCTCGCCCAGCACCGCGTCCAGCACCGCCTCGTCCCCGGCGTTGTACATCCCATAGGCCCCGCAGACCAGCACGCCGCTGCGCCCGCGCTCGTGGCGGCGCTTCCACTCCGTCAGGATGCCGCGGTAGATCTCCAGCTGGCGGCGGCAGGTGGCCTGGGCGGAAAAGTCCCGGGCGGCCTTCTCATAGAGCGCACGGCCCAGAGTCTGCCGCAGCTGCGGGTCGGCGGCCAGCTCCGCCAGCCGGGTCCCCAGCGCTTCCGCGTCCCCCGGCTCGATCAGATAGCCGGTCTCTCCGTCGGAGATCAGCTTCGGCACGCCGCCCACCCGGGTGCTGACCGCGGGCAGGGCCTCCCGCGCCCCCTCGGTGAGGGCGTAGGGGAAGGTCTCGGACAGGCTGGTGAGCACGTTGATGTCCAGGGCGCGGTAAAAGTCGGGCATGTCGTCCCGCCAGCCCGCGAAACAGGTGACGGCGGCGATGCCCAGCTCCCGGGCCAGGGCCTCCAGCGCCTCCCGCTCCTGCCCCTCCCCGGCGATCAGCAGCCGGAGCCGGGGCTGGACGGCACAGGCCTTCGCAAAGCCCCGCAGCAGGGTGGACAGGTCCTTCACCGGGTCCATC
This sequence comes from Oscillospiraceae bacterium, assembly GCA_017538775.1. GTDB lineage: Bacteria > Bacillota > Clostridia > Oscillospirales > Oscillospiraceae > RGIG7114. Next base: position 4,352 of record JAFYIF010000183.1, read on the forward strand.
CGGGCCGCGATGCCCACCACCACGCTGTCCGCGTCGGCGTCCAGACCGAGGGCGCGGAGGTAGGCCAGCCGCGCGGTCTCATCCCGCCGGGCGGGCCGGGTGAACTCCACGCCGTTGTAGATGGCAAAGACCCGGTCCGGCGCGCAGCCCCTTTGGATGAGCAGGTCCCGCATGGCGTCGGAGACGCCGATCCAGTCGTCCATCCGCCGGAGGGCAAAGGCGTTCAGGCTGCCGTAGACCAGCCGGGCGGCGGGGCGGCCCAGATAGTCCAGCCGGGGGTCGCTGTGGACCGTGGTGATGACGGGCAGGCCCAGGCCGGGCTTCAGCAGGGCCCCCATCAGGTTCCCCCGGGAGCCGTGACAGTGGACCAGCTCGTAGCCCCCGTCCCGGATCATGCGCCGCAGCTGGCGCAGCGCGGCGGGCAGACTGCCCCGCAGCACCACCGTGGGGATGCCCAGGGCGGCGGCGTCCTGGGCAAAGGGGCCGTCGGTGAAGCAGACCAGCGTGGCGCTGTGGTCCTGATTGAGCAGCTTCAGCAGCAGGTGGACATGGGTCCGCGCCCCGCCGGTGTCGCCGCCGCTGATGAGATGTATGACTTTCATGCCGTCCTCCGGGAAAATAGCTTGTGCGTTCGGGAGAAAAAGCGTAGAATGAAACAGGGTCGATAAGCTGATTATAATCGCTGCGGGAGCATCCGTCAAGGCGGCGCGTGCGCACAGAAAAAACCCGCCACGCGGCACGGTGGCGGGGTTTGATGTAGAAAAGAGGGTATGATGAGAATGAAAAAGCTGACCGTGACGGCGCTTTGCCTTCTCGTGGCGTTCTTGTTGTTCGGCTGCGGGAAACAGGCTCAGACCAGTGGAGCCGAAACCGACGAAATGCTCGCGTTGAAAGAGACGTATCCGGAATACTTTGGTCTCTCCACATCGAAAGGCCTGGAGGTCTATGTCTGGCAGATCGTGCCCAACCGCTATTCCTTCGGCCTGCTGCCCGGAACGAACCGTGAGAAAACGTATGAAGAACTGTTTGGTATGAACGGCGTATCCGCGGAGGAAATGCGGGTCATTCTTTCCTCCTATGATATCGATGAGGAAGATGTTGTCATCATTCCCTGGCAAAACCCGGTTTCGAGTTATATCCCCGAGTATTGGATCAGGCTGAAAGACGAGGACCCCGCTTCGGTCGAAAAACGTCGGCAGGCGTATCTGGAGGGGATACGAGATATGCTGTTTGCGGCTGCGGATGCAACGACGGAATGAACGGTCACCGTCATGATCCGTTTCACCCATTGTGTCAAGAGGGAATCAACTCCGTTGTTTTCGCAAAATACCAAGTGAGCGGTTGCCACTGGTTCTGGCATTCACTTCCGGGAGACTCCGCTTTGTCACAACTACTTTTGCGTCCGGATTGCCTTTTGCGTACTCGACCGCCTCATGAAGGCTTTCAGAAAGAGAACCAAAGAAATCAAAATTGGAGAAATTACGCTCGATTTCCTCTTGAGAGAGTTCTGAATGAAAAATATGTTCTTCCATTTTCTTATCCTCCTGCTTTGATTTCCGTAATCAAATCCCGGATGCTTTTCTTCTGACTTTCCGTCAGGTTTTCCTGTACGTTCTTCGGGTATGCCAGGAGCAGATAGATGGTTTCCGCCTCAAAAATATCCACATAAATCACACGCGCACCGCCACGCTTTCCACGTCCTTCCATCTGGATACGCATTTTTCGCGCTCCTCCAGTTCCCGGAATCACGTCGCCGCGCTGCGGATCGGCTAAAATCAGTTCTTGCAGGATGCGCAGCTCGTCATCGCTCATACCCATCGCGTACCAGCTCCTGCGGAATAAATCAGTTTCAACAAACTTCCTTTCCATAAAGTGCCCCACTGCGTTTTTTCTATCTAATCTCAGAATATACGATAATACCAGATTCGTCAAGTAATTTTCACAACGATTTCAGTGATTGACTACAAAGGAATAGGGCCAGATATAAGTGTATTTGTTTGTGCAGAATAACTATACTACATCATTCGGCATCTTGCTTGAACGCAAGAGGTGATGTCTTATGCGGCTTACGTTTCACGTCGGACCGTTTCCGGTCACCGTCATGATCCGTTTTACCCATAA
>JAFYIF010000184.1 GCA_017538775.1 Oscillospiraceae bacterium
GCGGCCTGCTCTTCCAGCATGAGCCAGTCCACGAAGCCGCCGAAGCAGATGATGTTGGTGTACCCCTGGTCGGCCAGGATCTGGGAGGCGTCCTCCGCCCGGCGGCCGGTCCAGCAGTAGACCATGATCGTCTGGTCCTTGTCGGGGATGGGCTCCAGGTTCCCCTCCCGGATCTCCTCGATGGGCAGCAGCACCGCGTCGGGGATGTGCCCGGCGTCGTACTCCTCCTGGGTGCGCACATCCAGGATCAAAGCGTCGGTGCCCGCGTCAATGCGCTTTTTGCCCTCTTCCATGCTGATGGTTTTGAAGCTGCCGGCTGCGCCGCAGCCCGCCAGCAGGCTGAGCGCCAGGCACAGGGCCAGCACCAGGGCCGTCAGGCGTCTTCTCTCTCTCTTCATCGAACCGCACTCCCTTCGTTCTGTCGGCGCAGGACCTCGGCCAGCGCCTGCATCATGGTCGGCACATGGATGGGTTTTGCGATATGTCCGTCCATCCCCGCTTCCTTGGCGGCCAGCACGTCTTCGGCGAAGGCGTTGGCGGTCATGGCCAGGATGGGGATGTTGGCCAACTGTTTGTCGGGCAGGGCGCGGATGGCCCGGGTGGCGGTATAGCCGTCCATCACCGGCATCTGCACGTCCATCAGCACGGCCTGGTACTGGCCCGGCTTGGAGGCCTTCACCATGTCCAGGGCGATCTGCCCGTTCTCGGCGCTGTCCAGCGTGAACCCGGCCTCCTCCAGGATCACCGTGGCGATCTCCCGGTTGATCTCGTTGTCCTCCACCAGCAGCAGGTGGACGCCGGTGAAGTCCAGCTCCTCGGCGCTGTCGTCCGCGCTTTCCTCCTCGCTGGGCGGCTCGGCCAGCGGACAGGCCATTTTGATCCGGAATTCGGTGCCCTTGCCCACTTCGGAGTCCACGCTGATCTCGCCGTCGATCAGCTCGACGATGCTCTTGGTGATGGCCATGCCCAGGCCCGTGCCCTGGATCTTGGAGGCGTTGCGGGCGCGGGTGTAGGCGTCGAACACGGTGGCGGCGAACTCGGGGGTCATGCCCATGCCGGTGTCCCGGACGCTGAGCTCATACAGGCCGTTCTCGCCCTCCACGCCGGTCTGGCGCAAAACGACGCGGACGCTGCCGCCCTTGGGCGTGAACTTGTAGGCGTTGCTGACCAGGTTCAGCAGCACCCGGTTCAGCAGATTGGCGTCGGTCATCACCCAGCGGTTTTCAAGCTGCTCGGTCTCCACGGTGAAGTCCAGACCCTTCTCGCGCATCTGGGTGGCGAAGAGGTCCCGCAAAGCGTCCAGCACTTTTGTGAGGTCCTCCCGCTCCGGGTGGTACTCCATCTTGCCGTTCTCGATGCGGCTCATCTCCAGGATGTCGTTGATGAGGGTCAGCAGGTGCTGGCCGGACAGCTCGATCTTGTCCAGATAGTCCGCCAGCTTGGGGGGCAGGTTCGGCTCCTTCTGAGCCAGGTTGGTATAGCCGATGATGGCGTTCATCGGGGTGCGGATGTCGTGGCTCATGTTGGAGAGGAAGGTGGATTTGGCCCGGTTGCTCTCCTCCGCCTGGGCCTTCTGGAGGCGCATGTTGATCTCCCGCTGCTGCATCCCCCGGTAGATGTTGAGCATGATGACCAGGGCCAGGACGATGACGCCCATCTGGAGCCAGCTGTTGTTCACCAGCTCCGCGTTGACCGCGTCCAGACGCTGGCTCAGATAGTAGTCCATGTCGGCGGCTTCCACCGCGTCCAGAATGACGCCGTGGTCGGCCATTTCCACCGCGCTGTAATCGTTCAGCTCCACCAGCACCCGCTCGGTGATGTTGTTGGTGGCCTGACGCAGCCAGAGCATGGTGGTGAAGAAGATCAGGAACAGCAGCGCCACCCAGACGGAGGACTTTTTGCCGAAGCGGTCCTTCCGGTCCCGATGGAAGACCATCCAGAAGAAGGCGAAGCCCGCGACGCTCCAGACGATGAGGATCAGCAGGGACTCCATGGCCAGCGCGCCGACGGAGAGGAAGGAGGGGATCATGAAGTAGAAGAACAAAACCAGGGAGACGGCCAGGCCGAAGATGCCGGTCCCCTGCACCAGGGGCTTGTGCTCCTCCCGCGCCAGCTTCAGCGCGGCGGCGGAGGTGTAGGCGTAGGCGATCAGGGCCCCGATGGTGTTCACGTCCACGATCCAGCCGATGGCGGCGCGGCCCACGAAGGGCACCACCAGGCTGATGGCGATCAGGAATTTGATGGTGTTGGAGGGGTTGTTGTCCCGGTTCAGCCGTCCGAACCACTCCGGGAGGATGCCGTCCCGGCTCATGGCGTACATCAGGCGGCTGGCGGCCAGAAGGTTGCCCACCAGACCGGTGACGATCCCCGCGAGCACGGCCAGGCCCAGGATCATCAGGCCGGTGCTCCCCAGGGCGTCGTTGACCGCGTAGAACACGGGCATGGAGGCGATGCCGTCCAGCTCGCCCCGCTGGGCGATGTAGTCGGTCCAGTTTTCAAAGCCCTCCGGCAGGGCGCTGGCGCCCACCAGGTTCAGCAGCACATAGCAGGCCGTCGCCGCCACCAGCGCCAGGGCCATGATGGGCAGCGCCTTGCGGGTGGAGAAGCGGAAGCCCTCGGCGGAGTTGGAGATGGACTCAAAGCCCACGAAAGCCCAAGGGGACAGGGCCACGATGCTGAGCAGCTGGAACGCGGTGCTCTTGCCGCTGGTGGCGAAGCCCGGCGTCAGCCGCGCCGCGCCGCCGTTGACGATCAGCACATAGACGGCGCAGAACAGTACGCCCAGGACCAGCACGATGGCCAGCACGGTCTGCAGACCCGCGGCCAGCCGCTTGCGCCAGGCGGTGAGGGAGCCGAAGACGACGATGATTGCCAGCGTCAGCAGCACCTCGCCCAGGTACACGTCATAGCCCGCCACGGTGTAGTGGAAGCCCCACTGGAGCACCGAGCCGAACAGCGCACGGACGATCAGCACGATGGCCGTGGCGTTGGCCCACATGATGGCGATGTAGACCAGGATCAAAAACCAGGCGCTGAGCAGCCCGTGGTCGTAGCCGAAGGCGCGGATGGAGTAGGTCAGGGTGCCACCGGCGTCGGGGTATTTGTTGATCAGGTAGTGGTAGTTGACGCCGATGATAAACATGACGAGCGCGCCGACCAGCATCCCCAGCGCGGTCCCCCAGGGCCCGGCCAGAGGCAAGAAGGTAGTGCCGGGCATGACGAAGGAGCCCCAGCCCACCGCGCAGCCCAGGGACAGCGCCCAGACGGACAGCGGAGACAGATAACGGGTCAGGCTTCCGGTGCCGCCGGGATTGGTCTTTGAATCGTTCATAGCGGTCGTTTCCTTTTATATATGTAGAAAGTAGCGGGAAGTGCGGACAGGCTACCCCCGGCGGAAAGCCGAAGGCCGGATACAGGCTTTGCAGCGCTCCGTCTGACGGGAGCATAGACGGACTGCGGATCATATACAGGTTCAGTATAAACCTTCTATAGCACAAACACAAGTGGCGCATTCGGAAAAGAATCCCAAAAATACCGGGGAATTTTGTGGGACTGTGACAAAGAGGGGGATTCCTGCCTTGTGAATAGTATTTCAATGTCCCCGCGCCGGGCGGAAGGGGAGCGCCCGCTGCGCCGGACGGGGGCCGGAGCGGGGGGACGCACAACATATTGTGCAGTATGTGGTAGACGGAAAACAAAAGACCACATACTGTGCAGTATGTGGTAAGGGAATCCGCCTCTTATCCGGTATTGTATATCATGCGCGATGAAATAGCAACAGGAAAAACGGCCCTTCCCTGAAATTCTACATATTTTTCAGCCCACGGGCATGGGAAGCGACACCGGGCGTCGCAGCTTTTTTGCGCCACCCGGCCTTTGCCATGCCCTGCGACAGCGATCGACCCCGCGCCGGAGCCGCAGCGGACGCTCCCGGCCCCGGTCAGCCCCGCGCTTTACCACATACTGCACAGAATGTGGTATCACAAGATCAGGCGGAGCTGTTCCAGCTGCCGCCGTTCCTCTTTTCCGCTGCGGGCGGTGTAGATGCGGGTGGTCTCCACGCTGCTGTGCCCCAGGATGTCCGCCAGCCGCACGATGTCCCGGAAGCGCTCGTAGTGGGTCCGGGCGAACAGGTGCCGCAGATTGTGGGGAAAGACCTTTTCCCCCGCCACCTTCGCCAGCGCCGCCAGGCGCTTGAGCATCTTCCAGATGTTGCTCCGGTCCATGGCCCGCCCCGTCCGGGTGACGAACAGCGGTCCGCTGACGATGCCCCGGCTTTTGGCATAGCCCCGCAGCTTCCGGGAAAGTGCGGCGGGGATCAAAATCGTCCGCAGCTTGCCCTTGTTCCGAATGTTGGCCTCGCCCGCCTCCAGGCTCTCCACCGTCACGGCCTTCAGCTCGCTGACCCGCAGCCCCAGGGCGCAGAGGGTCTCCGTCAGCATGGCCAGCCGCCGGTCCCCCCGCCGCTCCGCTGTCCGCACCATGCGGACATATTCCTCCTGCGAAAGCTCCCGGGAGGCCGGGAGAAAGTTCCGCCGCTGCACCCGCAGATAGCGCAGCCGCCAGTCCGAACCGAGAAACGCCAGCAGCCGGTTGGCCGCACCCAGCATCGAATTGACACTGGCCCCGCAGTACCCCCGCGCCTCCAGCCAGCCCCGGAACCCCGCCAACTGCCCCCGGTCCCGCAGCCCGCCCTCCGCATACGCCGCCAGCGCCCGGGCGTCGTGCAGATATTTCGACACCGTGGCCGGACTGTACTCCAACTCAAACAGATGCGCCCGAAAGCGCCCCAATTCCGCTTCTCCAATGATCAGCATCACGCACCATCCTTTTTGATGAAGTTATCCGCATGATAACATAACCGAAGCGCGGCACTTCTATCCGAAGGCGGGAAAAATGTCCACGGAACCAAAATTCGGCGTTGACATTTGCGAAACGCTGTGCTAAGATGTACAAGCAGTTTCGGTTTGGAGAAGTACCCAAGAGGCCGAAGGGGCTCCCCTGCTAAGGGAGTAGCCGGTGTTGAGCCGGGCCCGGGTTCAAATCCCGGCTTCTCCGCCACAAAAATCCAGAAAACCAGCCTGAGCGTGGTTTTCTGGATTTTTTTGAACCGTGTGTAATCATGGCGGATTCTGTTAACGGAGCGTAAGGAGCTGCCTATGGACTTGAAAGATACCATCCGACACGGCAAGCGTCTGCTGCTGGCCGGGGGCGTGGCGGCGATCACGGCGCTGGCGGTGACCATCGGCGGCCTGTTCCAGTCGCCGGAGGAGCTGTTGCAGCAGGA
>JAFYIF010000185.1 GCA_017538775.1 Oscillospiraceae bacterium
GCCACGGCGTCGCACAGGCCGCGCTCGATCAGCTCCCGCGCCTCCGCCATGGCCTGGATGGGACCGGCCCCGCTGCGATAGCTGCGGATCGCCGGGAGGTCGGCGCTGTCCAGGATCTCAAAATAGAAGCGGTTTCCGGCTTCAAAGGCGTCCAGCAGGGGGTCGATGAAGCCGTAGGCCAGCCGCAGCCCGGCCTCCCGCAGCCGGGCCAGATCCTGCGCGGCGTCGGAGAAGAAATCTCTCAGATACGGGACCGTCAGCTGCGCGCCGGAGCGGTCTTCGGTCTGCTTTGCGTATAGTACCTTTGTCATGGGAAAGCCGCCTTTCGTTCGGATATTTGCCTCTATTATATCCGGAAGCTTTGCCGGGCGCAAGCGCCGCTCCGTCAAATTCTACAAGCCGTCCCCGCGTTCCCGCTCCCCTCTCTCCATTCCCCATGAAATGTCGGCGCGGGGGGACTTCTTTCTTGACTTTGCTTGGTTAAAGTTATATAGTGACTCTAATCTCAAAACTGAAAAAGTGAGGTATTCCAACATGAAAAAGCTGATCCCCGTCCTGCTGGCCCTGTGCCTGATCGCAGGTCTGGCGGCCTGCGGCAGCACCCCCGCCGCCCCGGCCACCGAGGCTCCCGCCCCCGACGCCCCCGCCACCGAGGAACCCGCCGCCGAGAAGACCTACGTCATCGGCATCTGCCAGCTGGTCCAGCACGACGCGCTGGACGCCGCCACCCTGGGCTTCCGTGACGCCGTCACCGAGGGCCTGGGCGCGGAGAACGTCCGCTTTGACGAGCAGAACGCCAGCGGCGACAGCGCCACCTGCTCCACCATCTGCACCAGCTTCGTGGCCGCCAACGTGGACCTGATCATGGCCAACGCCACCCCGGCCCTCCAGGCCGCCGTCAGCGCCACCACCACCATCCCCATCCTGGGCACCAGCGTCACCGACTACGGCGGAGCCCTGAACCTGGACATGGACCCCGCTGTCGGCACCGGCACCAACGTCTCCGGCTCCAGCGACGGCGTCCCGGGCCAGCTCTACGCCGACCTGGTGGTGGAACTGCTGCCTGAGGCCCAGAAGGTCAACATCCTCTACTGCTCCGCCGAGGCCAACAGCGTCATCCAGGCCGACGACTTCATCGCCTGCATGGACGAGATGGGCATCGCCACCGAGGTCTTCACCTTCGCCGACAGCAACGACATCCAGATGGTCGCCACCGCCGCCGCCGAGAACTGCGACGCCATCTACATCCCCACCGACAACGCTGCCGCCAGCAACATGACCATCATCCGCAACATCACCGAGGCCGCCGGCCTGCCCGTGATCTGCGGTGAGGAGAACATGTGCGCCAACGGCGGTCTGGCCACCGTCAGCATCAGCTATTACGACATCGGCTACACCTGCGGTCAGCAGGCCGTGGAGATCCTCCTGAACGGCGCGGACGTGTCCGCCATGCCCATCGCCTACGCGCAGGACCCCGTGAAGGAGTACAACGCCGCATATGCCGAGGCCATCGGCTATGAGATGCCGGAGGGCTTTGTCGCCATCGGCGGCTGAGACCCGAGCGCGTAAATCCAAACCCGTCATACAGACATGTCATTGCGAGGAGCGCAGCGACGTGGCGATCCCCTCCTTCCACGCAAGGCCCCCACGCCGTTCTTCCCGCCACTGACCGGGGGATTGCCACACCAGTCTGCGGACTGGTTCGCAATGACAGCGTAATTCAAGGCCCCCGCCGAAAAAACGGCGGGGGCTTACTATCCCCGGCAAACGCATCCACTGAAACCGCGATACGGAGGACTTTATGGCTGAATATCTCTCCCTGCTGGACCCCGGCGCGCTGCTGCGGGCCTGTCCCGGCGGCATCGCCCAGGGGCTGGTCTGGGGCATCATGGCCCTGGGCGTCTACTTCACGTTCCGCATCCTGGACCTGGCCGACCTGACCGTGGACGGCAGCTTCGCCACCGGCGGCGCGGTCTGCATCATGCTGATCGTCCAGGGCTGGAACCCGGAGCTGGCCCTGGTGGTCTGCTGCCTCACCGGCGTGCTGGCGGGCATCGTCACCGGCCTGCTGCACACCAAACTGGGCATCCCCGCAATCCTGGCGGGCATTTTGACCCAGATCTCCCTCTACTCCATCAACCTGAACATCATGGGCAAGGCCAACCAGGCCATCAACGCCGGAGCCGTGAGTCTGCGCATCACCAGCAACGCCCTGCTGCTCTGGCGCACCATCGGCATCAGCGCCGCCGTGGCCCTGGCGCTCATCGCCGTCCTCTACTGCTATCTGGGCACGGAGAACGGCTGCGCCTTCCGCGCCACCGGCAACAACCAGGCCATGAGCCGCGCCCAGGGCATCAACGTGGACCGGATGAAGATCATCGGCCTGGCCCTGTCCAACGGCCTGGTCGCCCTCTCCGGCGGGATGCTCTCCCAGTATCAGGGCTTCGCCGATGTGAACATGGGCCGCGGGGCCATCGTCATCGGCCTGGCCGCCGTCATCATCGGCGAGGTGCTGGGCGAGCTGATTCTGGGCAAGCGGATGAACTATTTCCTGCGCCTGGTCTTCACCGTCATCGGCAGCATCGTCTATTACCTGGTCTATGTGCTGGTGCTGTGGCTGAAGTTCCCGGCCAACGACATGAAGCTGCTGACCGCCATCGTCGTGGCCATCTTCCTGGCCGTGCCCTATCTGCAAAAGAAGCGGAAGAACTCCTTCCGCCACGCCGGACAGCTGGCCGCCCGCGAGCTGGGAAAGGAGATCTCGAAAGATGCTGAGACTTGAGCGCATTTCCAAGACCTTCAACCCCGGCACCATCAATGAGAAACCCGCCCTGCGGGAGCTGAGTTTGCATCTGGCCCCGGGCGAGTTCGTGACGGTCATCGGCGGCAACGGCGCGGGCAAAAGCACGATGCTGAACGCCGTGGCGGGCACCTGGCCGGTGGACGGGGGCCGCATCACCATCGACGGCGCGGACGTGACCGCCCTGCCGGAGTTCAAGCGGGCGAAATACATCGGGCGGGTCTTCCAGGACCCGATGCTGGGCACCGCGCCGGACATGTGGCTGGAGGAAAACCTGGCCCTGGCCCTGCGCCGCGGCCAGCCCCGCAGCCTGCGCTGGGGCATCTCCGAACGGGAGCGGGCGCTGTTCCGGGAGCAGCTTGCCCAGCTCGGCCTGGGGCTGGAGGACCGGATGAGCAGCAAGGTGGGTCTGCTCTCCGGCGGCCAGCGCCAGGCGCTGACCCTGCTGATGGCCTCCCTCAAGCAGCCCAAGCTGCTGCTGCTGGACGAGCACACCGCCGCCCTGGACCCCAAGACGGCGGCCAAGGTGCTGGAGCTCAGCGACCAGATCGTCAGCCGCCACAGCCTCACCACCCTGATGGTGACCCACAATATGCGCGACGCCATTCGCCACGGCAACCGCCTGATCATGCTCAACGCGGGCAAGATCGTGGTGGACGTGCGCGGCGAGGAGAAGCAGAAGCTCACCGTGAAAGCCCTGATGGACCTGTTCAGCGCCGCCAGCGGAGTGGACGAGGCGGACGATAAACTGCTGTTGGGGTGAGAAAAATCACGCAGAAAACGAACACGGAGGAAGCTTGATCGGCTCCTCCGTGTTTTTTTATGGTTTCATTTCATAATCCGCCAGGTCAATGACCGTAGCAATCGTTTCACGCGGTGACTGGAGTTTCCATTTTCCGTGGGTTTGTAGGAACGCCGTAAGCTCCTTGTGAATGGGCTCCACAGACAGCATGTACTCATGGGAAATTGTGCCAAGAAAGAGCTTCGTTTGATGGAAGAAGCACAGATCCTCCAAAGTCAGGCCCAGGTCGGTACAGTGATCTCCCTTTGAAAATTTGCGCAGAAAGATGTCATCGAAATACCGGAGCAGAATCTCTTTCGCGGCAGGCTCCGCCCGATAGAGCATGGTATGAACGTTTCCATAGCACCCTTCCGGCAGATTGCGGAAATCATAGCCATACCAGACCGGCGTTTCGATCTCTCTGTCCAGAAAGGGGAACAATTCCTCCTCCAAAGACGCATCGTTGCTGATCTCGCCCCAACGGGAGCGGTTCATGGAAAAGAACGTTGCATGACGAAAGCAGACATCCATCAGCGCGTGAAACGCATCAAAGGAGAGTGTGTTCGGCTCGGGATAGTCTTCAAAAGCGATAAAATCATACATGAGCTCTTCTGTTTTTTCGTTCACGCCTGGGAAGGTGCTTGCTCCTTGCAAATCCGTCTGACCCGTTCGGCAAATAGCGGCATCTCATCAAAGATGACTTCCACGATCACGGACCAGTTGATCCCCTCATAGTCATGGACAAGCCGATGCCGCAGACCGGAAACGACAGCCCAGGGCACATCGGGATATTGGGATTTCAGTTCCGTACTCAGCTTATAGACCTGTTCGCCGATGTTGTAGAGAGGCGTGGTGAGCGCCCACTGTGTAAACGCGTCTTCCATCAGCGCCTCCCGCGTGATACCGCGCTGTCTGATCTGCGCTTCCGCAGCGGCCCAGGTGCTTACAATCTTTTTCAAGCGTTCCAAATCCGATTTCTTCATGCAATTTGCTTTCCCTCTCTCATCAGCGTCTCATAAAACGGCGTCCCGACATTTACTTCGCAAATCTCAAAGGCGTCCACATCTTTTCCGGTCAACTCCCGCAGATCCTCAGCGAACGCGAAAATGTCGGGTCTGTTGAAATGCGCGCCGCCGATGACCACCACGTCAATGTCGGATTCCTCCGTAGCGTCCCCACGGGCATAGGAGCCGAACAGCAGCGCCGATTCCGCGTGATAGCGACTGAGCAACTCCCGGATCGACTGTTCCACATTTGTCCTGGTAAGCACAGCGCATCTCCTTTCTGACCGACCCGACTGACCTATTCCCAGCGATTCAGACCTCAGAAACCTTCCCCGCTGTCGTGGGCGGCTCGATCGTGTTGGTATTCTTTTTCTTTCTCTCGGATGCATACGTGCGTAAAACCGGATACAGACCGGACAATCCTTCTACCAGTTTCAGTCTTGCGCCTCCCGTGCGAAGCACACGCAATGCCTGCGTCGTTTTTTTCCGCTCCCGCGAATCTGCCCGAAGGAGACGACGAAACTCGTTCTGCATGGCTTGAGACTGGACATCGTTTTCTGCCAGACGGTCCAGCATTTGCAGACAGGCTGCGCGCAGATTCAGGCTGGTAAACGGGGCATAGTGCTGGCCCCGCTCCCCATCATAGACTTCCCAGCCATGATCTGTCCGTTCAAGACAGACGCATTCCTCGCCGTAGCCGCCCACTGAATATTGCTCAGAGAGGATACCATTGCTTCGCAGGACGCGCTCCAGGACACGCAGTACACTCTGCTCCTGCGTCAGAACACGAATTTGAACTTTGCTCATACCGCGACCTCCTCCAAAACGTGCTTTCTGCGGGTCAGCTCCCGAATGCTGTTGGGATGCAAATACTGAACGCCGCCGCCTGCGCTGTCAAACATGGGTGCTACACGCCCCCGCTTCACGATGCAGAATACCTTCATCCCATCCGCTACCACCCGGTATTCGTGGTACTCCACCGTCTCCCGCACATATGGAAGACCCAGTGTTTCATAGGGCGTGTGGAGCGGTGCGGTGAAATGTCCCCGCTCCGAGCCGTAGCGCAGAAGAAGGGTACCCTTGGGCAGAGAGACCTCCATGAGATAGTCTCCGTTTTCCTCCCGATGCCGCTGATCAAAGCCGTCGCCATCGGCAAAATCCTGTCGGTAGGCTTCCCATCTGACAACCGGATAATACCCGATCCAATCTCCAGTTCCGTATTCTGCCCTTGTCAGGCGCACAGGCTCCGTGCCAAGCGGCTCCCCCGCGTCATTTCTGCGTTCCGTCATGGTGTCTCCTGTCTCTGTATCTGGTATCTCCATTCTATAGGTATCCCGGCGGATTTGCAACAGTCGATGAATTGGTCGTTTGCGTCATGGCAAGCGCCTCCCATCTCTTGCTTCCATTATACCCGCTCACCCAACAAGATGCAAGCGCAAACGCAGCCGGAGCGCGTGTGCCCCCGGTTTGGGACATACGCGCTCCGGTTTGTTTTCTGATCTGGCTTTCCGGGGAAGTTCTTACTCCTCCTCAGCCAGCGCCTTGGACTCCTCGATGACCTTCTGCTGGACGTTGCCGGGGGCCTCCTCGTAGCGGACGAACTTGCAGGAGAAGCTGCCGCGGCCCTGGGTCATGCTGCGCAGATCGATGGTGTAGGAGCTCATCTCGGCCAGGGGCACCTCGGCCTCCACGGTCTGCATCCCGTCCTCGGCGTTCATGCCCAGCACGGTGCCGCGGCGCTTGGAGGAGATGTCGCTCATGATGTCGCCCAGGTTGGCGTCGGGGATGGTGACCCGCAGCAGGCCGATGGGCTCCAGGATGGTGGGCTTGGCCTTGGGGATGCCGTCCTGATAGGCCAGGCGGGCGGCGGTCTGGAAGGCCATATCGTTGGAGTCCACGGGGTGGTAGCTGCCGTCGTACAGGGTGGCCTTCAGACCCACCAGCGGGTAGCCCGCCAGGACGCCCTTCTGCACCGCGTTGCGCAGACCCTTCTCGACGGAGGGGAAGAAGTTCTTGGGCACGGAGCCGCCGAAGACCTCCTCGGCGAAGATCAGGTCGTCCTGCTCGGTCTGGGGCTCGAAGCGGATCCACACGTCGCCGAACTGGCCGGAGCCGCCGGACTGCTTCTTGTGGCGGCCATGGGCCTCCACCTTGCCCTTGATCTTCTCGCGGTAGGCCACGCGGGCGGGCTTCAGCTCCACGTCCACGCCGAAGCGGCTGCGGAGCTTGGCGCAGAGCACGTCCACCTGGATGTCGCCCGCGCCGGAGATGACCATCTGGTGGGTCTCGCCGTTGTTGACCAGCGTGAAGGAGATGTCCTCCTCGTTCAGGCGGTTCAGGCCGCCGGCCACCTTGTCGTCCTGGCCCTTGGTCTTGGGGGCGATGGCCATGGAGTAGACCGGC
>JAFYIF010000001.1 GCA_017538775.1 Oscillospiraceae bacterium
AGGTCCTCCTGCTCGCCGAAGGTATAGCTCCAGCCGTTGGCCTCGGTCAGTCTGGCCTCGTAGGTGTTGAAGAGGATCTCCGCAGCCTGGCCGTTGGCGTCCTTGCCCTGGAAGGACTGTGTGAGGACCACCTTGATGTCCGGGTAGATGTCGTTCTCCCCGTCGAAGTCCCAGGTCTTGTTGACCGTGTACTGAACGGGTTTGCCGCCGTTGTAGTCGTTGATGATCCGCTGGTTGCTGATGCGGAAGGTGTAGCCATGGATGGACTTCTCGTCCAGCACATATTTGATCAGAACGCCCTCTTCGTTATACTTCGGCAGGATGATGTTGCCGGAGCCGTTGGTCTTGACCGTGCCGTCCTCGTTGCGGACCACATAGCTGTCGTCGATCAGGCGGTTGTTGGGGTAGACGGTCGGGTCTGCGTTGTAGCGGAAGCGGAAATTCGTCTGCCCGTTGAGGATGTCGCACTCGGCGATCAGCTTGTCCGGCACATAAGCGCCGCTGACGCGCTTGCCGACATAGAGCCGGACGGTGGCGATCGGGTAGTTCTCCGCGGTGAGTTTGGAGGAGACGTTCTGCCACAGCTTCTTCCCGTAGATCACGACCTCGTCATAGAGGTAGTTGTGGATGGTGCCGCCGTCGCAGGCCGCGTCGGTGACGCTTTGCAGCGTTGCGTCCGCGCACGCGGCGTTGTCATACACGGTGCGGTATTTCTCCAACGGAGCTTCCCGGATGTAATAGGTGTAGGGATAGCCGCCCGCGTCGAACTTATCCAGGGACTCGAAATGATAGGTCCAGGCGTTGACGGTGTCCTCCGGGGATCTGATCCAGAGATACTCGTTGCCCAGCGCCTCCTCCGCCGCCCCCGGCGCGCTGCTTTTCCGGTAGAGCTTGATGTACAGGTCGGAGCGGGAGTAATAGCGGTTGGAGTTGTCGTGCCAGGCCTTGTGGGCGGTAAAGCTGGTCTGATCCTCGTATTGGTTGGTCAGCGTGATCTGCATCAGGTCGTCGGTGTGGGCGTCTTCACCGTACCGGGTGGGGTCCTGCGTCAGCCGGACCACACAGGGTTTGCCGTTGAAGGTGCAGGCACCGTCGGTCACGGCCTGGCCGTTCAGGTAGAGCTCTTCGATCTGATATTCGATGATCTTGCCGTTTTCGTCGTATTTGGGCAGGTTCAGGATGTAGTAGTCCTCCAGCACGGTCTTGACAAGGATGGTGTACTCCTTTGCCACGTCCCCGTTGCCGGTGATCTTGACCGTGACGCTAGTGACCTGATCCAGATCGTTGCCGATCTTCCAGTCGAAGTGGATCTTGTAGCTGACCACGCCGATGCGGGTGTTGCGGAACACCACCTCGCCGTCCATGCCGTTCATCGTGGAATTGTCGTGCCAGATCTGCTGCACGGCGTAATAGTGCTGGTTGTTCTTGTAGACACCGACCAGGCCGGGGAAGCGGACGAAGTTTTCCTCCTGTACGGCGTGGACGGCGTTGGTTTCCGACTCGGTGTAGTAGCCGCTGGACAGCAGCTTGTAGATCCACTGGGCCTCCGAATCCAGATTGGACCCGGTGGCGGCTGCCGTGATGTCGTCGATGTTCCAGTAGTCGCCGGTGCTCGCGTCGCTCATGTGCTCGGTGAAGAGCTTGGAGTCGGAGTAGACATAGTCCGAGTGGGCTTTAAAGAAGGTCTGCCAGGCCGTGCTCTCCGAGACTTCTTTGGCCTGGTCGTCGAGCCAGACGCCGTCGTGGACCGCCGGGGCGGGGTCTTCGTCCGGCTCGTCGGCGTGCAGCTGCGCGCCGGAGCGCTCCAGCGCCTGGACGGGCTGCGGGGCTGCCGAAGCGGAGGGGACGGCGGACGCCGCCGTGTCGTCGCCGTCGTCCAGGTCGCCGAAGTAAGCAGGCGGCGCGGCCTCCTCCTCGCCGGTCTCGTCCGGGGCCGGGGCTTTCGGGTCCTCCGGCTGCTCGAATCCCATCAGACTTCCGGCTTCCTGCTGGCCGCCGGTTCCGCCCTCGCCGCCGGTTCCACTGCCGCCGGTCGGGCTGTCGCCCTGGGCGCGGATCGTGATGGGCTGGCGGAATTCCAGCTCGCCGTCGTCGATCCACTCCTTGCGGATGCCGATGTAGCGGGGTTCGTGCTCGCCGGTCGGGATGTTTTGGATGGTGTAGGTGTACATCGGGTGGCCGTTTTCGTCGGTGCCCTTCACCAGCTCATAGACGGAGTAGTAACCGGGGCGGATTGCCTCGATCTCGTTGACATAGTATTCCAGCTCGTGCCCCTCCGCATCGTAGCGCGGCACGGTGTCGAGCGTGGTCCAGCTGTCCTGCACGGGGAGCTGATAGACGTAGTTGGGGTAGTTCTCCGGGTCGGGACTGTAGACCACGTCGTTCTGCGCGCCGAAGGGCAGATAGCGGATTTGCAATTTCACGGTGTCGCCGCTGTGGTCCACCGGTTCCGGGTCGCGCCAGTCCTTGACCATGACGATCTTGATGTCGCCCACCAGGGTATAGGTGAAATCAAACTCGTAGGGGTCCGCCGGGTTCGTCGGTTGGGTCCCCACCACGATGTACTCGTCCTGCCCGATGGTGACGGTCTCATTGCTCCCCGCCGTGAAATCGTCGGGGAGGGAGGCGGTGATGGGGTCTTCCCCGTTGTTCTGGTCGCGCCGGGTCAGCGCGGTCTGGACCACGCGGTACTGATAGAGATTGCCGTCGTCGTCATAATCGGGGACTTCCGGGAAATAGGCTTTGATCTCCATGGCCTCGGCGCGGAAGTCGCTGATGGTGATCGTGGAGGCGGAGACCAGGTGCGGCGTTCCGTCCGCGTTGAAGACGGGGTCGCCGTTCCGGTCGATCTCCTGCGCCAGTCCCGGCACGGGGACCCAGTTCCCATCCGCGTCTTTTCTTTGCAGTTCAAAGACAGCCTCGGCATCGCCGCCCTGGCGGGCCGCCGCCACCCACTTCGCGTCCACGGAGTAGACGCTTTTTGCCGCCAGCTTGTTGTAGACCGTCTCCCCGTTCAGAAGGTACTCCTGCGGCTCGTCGAGGCTGGCGTAAAACTTTTCGTAGGGGTCGCTGCCGGAGGAGTCACGGATCAGGATGTTTTCCTTTCCGTAATAGACATAGGGGCGGCCCTTGTTGTCATATTTGTCCAGATCCTCCACCGAAAAGCTTTGTCTGTACGCTTCGCCGGAGATGAGGATCGTCTCCACCTGGGCGGAGCTGGCGATGTCCGTGGCGCTGCCGGTATCGACGTAACGCCAGACCACGATCTTCGCCGCGGCCGCGCTCGGGTCCTCCGCCACCGCCAGGCGTTCCGCGTTCGCGCCCGCGTCCCGCCATTCCACGGCGCCGGTGAAATCCATCTTGCCGGACAGGAGGAGGGACAGGGTGCCGCCCTCATAGACCTCGTCGGTGTCGGAGGAGTGGACGCCCTCGTTGGCGGCCAGGGGCAGATAGCGGTCGCCCGAAGCGTCGTCCGCCACCAGCGGCAGCGAATCATTTTCATCGGTGTTCGGGCGCAGGGAATAGACCTTGGCCGTGTTGTCTTCGGCGATGTCCACCAGGCCCCGGATCTTCACGGCCCACTGTCCGCTTTCCGTCTCGGTCACCTCGATGTCCGCCTCCGTGAAGTGAATTTCAGCGTCAGACTCGTCCAGAAGCGTGAAGTTCTCGGTCAGATAGGTCTTGAAAGCAGCGCTGTCATAGCTGCCTTTGGCCTCCGGCTTGGCCCCGTCCAGCCACTCGACGGTGAACTCCAGGTCGGTCAGGCCGATGCTGTTGATGTGATAGACGCCCTGCGGGTCCGCCGTCAGCGTCTGCCCCTGGGAGGGGACATGGTAGTAGCTGGCCGTGTCCGCCAGATTGCTCGTGACGGTGTAGGCGATGCGCTGCCCGTTCTGGTTATATTCCGGCAGATAATAGTTGTAGTAGTGCTGATTGCTGCTCTCGTCGTCCAGCTCAAAATAGGCGTCGCCGATGCTCTGGACGGCGTTCCCGACGCGGATCGTGAAGTCGCCCTTGCCCTGCTGGCCCCGGTCTTCGCCCCGATCGCGCCAGTCCCGTTCGACCACCAGGGGGGAGATTTTGGTGCTGGTGTAGGCGGCGATGACTTCCTGTTCGGCTCCGTTGCCCTGCAGGGCCCAGCCCGTCTCCTTTTTCAAATAGGTGATACTCGCGCCGCTCGGATATTCCTGATACTTCTTTCTGGGAACAGGATCCCCGTTGCTGTCGAGGACCGTGACCGAATTGGCCGCGCTGTCCGGTTCGATGGTGATCTTCGCAACGCCGTTCCGGTCCAGAAACTCCATGAATTCGAGGCTGTCCGTGAAGTTCACGCCCTCATTCTTCGCCAGCTCGATCTTGCCGTCCCGGTCCATATACTCGACCCCGAGATCGTAGGCCTGGGTCAGGGACACTTCCGTATACCGGTCCTGTTCGGCATCATATTGGTAGAGCCGGACGCGATAGGTCACGGGGGCCTCGCTGTCGTCCGTCAGGACGCGGTTGTATACGCCGATGCCCGAAGCGCCGGCCTGGACCGACGCGTCCGAATACGCGATCAGCTCCGCGTTGGAACAAAAGAGCAGCAGCGCCAGACACGCGCTGATCAGTCGTTTCCACAGTCTGTTTTTCATGGTCCCACTGCCTTTCCTGGATAAACGGTCCGTCCGGACCGAGATGGGCGATTATTTGCTTCCCTGTGCCTTCCGCGCCGCCAGCGCGTCATAGAGCAGCCCCGCCGCGAGGAACGCGGCAAAAGCGCCCAGCACGACAAACCTGCCCGCGCCGGTCCGCGCATACAGCAGCACGGTCCCGACAAACGGCAGCCAGAACAGCACGCTGCCGACATAGTTCTCTTCCGTCACCTTGCCCGCCGTGTCCGGGCTGCTGTTGGCGTCGCCCTTCGTCGTGACGCCCTCTCCGTCGATCTGCACCGCCCGGTGGGTGACCAGCAGATCGCCCAGCCGGAAGACGATGATGTCGCCCTCCCGGAGCTGGGCGAAGGAGGCCCGCTGGTTGACAAAGCAGACGCAGCCCTGGGGGATCGTGGGCTCCATGGAACCCGTGACCACCGCATAGGGCCGGACGCCGAACAGCAGCAGCAGCAAAACCGCCGCCGCCGCCGCCACGAGCAGGGCGGCCACGGCCCGATACAGGCCGAAAAACAGAGCTCCTGCCAGTTTCATTCGATGACCCCCACAAGCACGCCCCGCGCATCCGCAAATTCATAGGTGCAGGTCGAGAGCAGCAGCAGACGCAGCCCCTCCCGCTGCTTCAGCGCCTGGGCCGTCTCGCCCTGGGTGCAGACCGCCGCGTCGAACAGCGCGTCGATGTACGCGTCCCGCTCCGCTTGGCCGGAAAACTCCGTCTGATACACGCCGGAAGAGCTGGGGACCGTCAGGTAGGCGAAAAACTCGACCGTATGCAGACCGTCCTCCGCAAGCAGCGCGCCCGAGGGGTGGGCGCGCAGATAGCCGCTGTCCCGGAATCTGGCGATGTCGCCGAACATCTCCTGCCGGATGTGGTGCGCGTAGACGATGGCCAGAAAGCCGCCAAAGCCGTCCGCGCAACGCTCGTCCAGGAAGGGACAGCCCACATAGTTGTATTGCCGGTCAAAGCCGTTTTGCAGATAAAAATCGTTGTCCGCCGTCTGCACGATCGGATAGTCCACCGTGGTCCCCGCAATGCTCAGCCAGCCGACGGCGTCCGGGTTGCGTGCGCGCAGCTGCGCCAGCGGGTCGGGGGCCTCCGCTTCGGCGGTCTCCGCCCCGGCGGGCAGCGGCTCATCGCCCGCTTCCCCGGCGGGCGGGGCGGCCTCGGTGGGGGCCGGGGAAGTCGGCTCCGCCCCGGCGCGCTGCTCCATGTCGGGCCGGAGCTGGGCGAACAGCTCCTTCTGCGCGTCCAGGGCCTGCTGGACCTGGGCGTTGGGCAGCCAGGCGTCCCGATAATAGCGCCAGAGGCAGTAGAGGCCCGCCAGCGCCAGCAGCACCGTCAGCGCGATCAATCCCTTTTGTTTCACTGATGTTTTCCTTTTCCGCCCTGTTGTTTTTTCTGCTTCCGGATCAGGACCAGGAGGACGCAGATCATCCCCGCAATGACGCCCATGCAGATCAGCCAGATCAGGCCGTCCGGAAGCTCCAGGCCCGTGCGCGGGGCGTTGTAGCTGTGGGAGTTGGCGTTGGCATTGGCGCTGGGACCGCCGGAACTGTTCGCCGGGTTGTCCGGATCGTTCGGGTCCGGCTCGCCCTCCATGTATCCCAGCGGGAAGCCGTCTTCATAAATATCGTCATAGGATTCCCCGGGCCGGAGCGGTCTCCGGGTGGGCTGCACGCTGGGGACCGGCGAAGGCGTGACCGGCGCGCCGGGCAGCGGCTGGGTCGGGGGCGCTTCGCTGGGAACCGGCTCGGTGGGCAGCGGCTCCGTGGGGAGCGGCTCCGTCGGGACCGGCTCGGTGGGCAGCGGCTCGGTGGGCAGCGGCTCCGTGGGGACCGGCTCCGTCGGAAGCGGCTGCGTGGGCTGCGGCTCCGTGGGAAGGGGCTGGGTGGGGACCGGCTCCGTGGGGCGCGGTCCGGGGACATAGGGGATCGCCCGGGCGCAGAAGATCCATTTGAATTCGATCTCGCCGTAGATCGCGCCGCCGCCGCTGCCTTCGCGCAGGACGTGGACGCCGTCCTTGTCCACCAGCCGCCAGCCGTTGTCCACGCTCTGCGTGGCCGTCAGGTCGTGGAAGGTGATCTCACAGCGCAGCACATGGGACTCTCCCATCTCGAAGCGGCCCAGGTCGTAGTATTGGGTCAGGTCGATGTTGCCCGCGCCGTTCACGCTGCCGGAATAAAACTGCGTCCCGTCCAGCAGGAAGCGGCAGATGCAGCCCTGCTCCAGGTCGATCTCACCGCTTTTGAACAGCGGCTCGACGCAGAAGAAGATGTGGTATGTCTTGTCCTCACAGAGGTTGATGAGCTGGATGTTCTTCGTGTAGGTCTCGCCGAGGCGCATTCCCTCCACGTGAAAAAAGTACTCGCCTGTCGCGCTGTTGACGGCGTTTCCCGCGTCGTCCAGCGCGGCCAGCCGCTCCGGAAGCCCCTTCACCGCGCCGTCGGGCAAAGGGGTATCCGCAAAGGCCGGAGTGGTCAGGCAGCAAAGAACAAACAGGAGGCAGCCCAGCAGGGACAGGACCTTGCGTTGGATGTTCATGTTGCACTGCCTCCTTTCGTGTCAGATGGTTCTAAGATTCAAAGATTCTGGTATGTCCGACGGGACAGCTGATGTTTCTTTTGTGGGTCCGATCTTCCTACGGTTCCATGCGGGAGCTCAGTTCCACGTGATGTCCGCGATCTCCTCAGCGGTCTTCTGCGTTGCGTAGGCAGGAGAAGCGTTGCCCTCCGTACCAGCGAATGCGCCGCCAGATTCAACGGGTGTTGTCGTTTCCAGACCGTCCTCAGTCAAAGTGACCTGGACGGACTCCAGGAAGACGTTGAGGTCGAAGTCAAAGGCCAGGAACGCCTTCTGGGTG
>JAFYIF010000186.1 GCA_017538775.1 Oscillospiraceae bacterium
GGCGGGGGCGGGCGGAAGATGGAAGCTTATTCCTTTGCAATGCCGGAAGCGCCTGCCGCCGCGCCCCTTGCAAGGCCGGGGCGCGGCGGCTATAATGGGGGCAAACGCGAGTGCGGAAAGGAGCGGAGAAAAGATGTACATCATGGACGACGGAATTCGGCTGTACGCGGCGCTGGAGCTGCCCGAAGCCTGCGCGCCCCGGCTGCCGCTGGTGATCGTGCTGCACGGCTTCACCGGCCACATGGACGAGCCGCATCTGGTGGCCCTTTCGGAGACCATACGCGGGCTGGGCTGCGCCACGCTGCGGGTGGAGCTCTACGGCCACGGGCGCAGCGGCGGGAGCTTCCGGGAACATACCATCTATAAATGGGTCAACAACGCCCTGCGGGTCATTGACTATGCCCGGAGCCTGGACTTCGTGGAGGGGCTGTACCTCTGCGGCCACTCCCAGGGCGGGCTGACGGCCATGCTGGCCGCCGGGATGAAGGCCGACGCCCTGGACGGGCTGATCCTGCTCTCCCCCGCCACGATGATCCCGGACCTGGCCCGGGCCGGGGCGGACCTGGCGGGCAGCAGCTTCGACCCCCGGCACGTCCCGGAGCGCCTCAGCACCTGGGAGGGCCTGACCCTGGACGGCAACTATGCCCGGGTCGCCCAGACCGTCCGGGTGGAACCGGCCATCGACGCCTATGACGGCCCGGTGCTGCTGATCCAGGGCACGGCGGACGAAACGGTGCCCCGCGCTTGCGCGGAGCGCGCCGCGGGGCGTTACCGGAACTGCGAGCTGGTCTGGCTGCCGGAGGACGACCACTGCTATAACTTCCAACTGCCCCTGGCGCAGAAGGCCCTGGGGGACTGGCTGGGGCGGCAGCTGGCCGCGTCCGGAAGGCCGCGCTGTTAATCGACTTTCAGCATCCGGTATCCGATGCCCACATGGGTCTGGATGTACTTGGGGGAGTCCCCGCCCGGCTCGATCTTCCTGCGCAGCGTGGCCATGAAGACCCGGAGGGACGCGATGTCGTTGTCCCAGCTGCGGCCCCAGATGCGCTGGGTGATGTAGGTATGGGTCAGGACCTTCCCGGTGTTCCGGGCCAGGAGGCAGAGCAGCTTGTACTCCATGGAGGTCAGCTTCAGCTCGTCCCCGTCCAGGAAGGCCACGCCGGCGGAATAGTCGATGCGCAGCTTCCCGTTCGTGTAGACGGAGCGGTCGCCGCCGCCCTCGCCGTTCATCTGGGCCAGCCGCCGGATGGTGACGCGCAGCCGCGCCAGCAGCTCCTCCACGGAGAAGGGCTTGGTCAGATAGTCGTCCGCCCCGCTGTCCAGGGCTTCGATCTTGTCCGCGTCGTCGCTCCGGGCGCTGATGACCAGGATGGGCACATGGGACCAGCCGCGGATGCGGCGGATCACCTCGATGCCGTCCATGTCCGGCAGGCCCAGGTCCAGGAAGATCACGTCCGGGTTGTGGGAAGCGGCCATCATCAGCGCCTCGGCGGCGTTCCGGGCGGTCAGATAGCGGTAGTCGTGGGTCTTCAGCGTGGTGATCATCAGATTGCGCACCGGGGCGTCGTCCTCCACCACCAGCACCAGGGGGTTATTCATCGATCTGCACCTCCCGCATGGGCAAAGAAATGGTGAAGCAGCAGCCGCTGGGCGCGTTGTCCGTCAGCGCGATGCTGCCGCCGTGGGCCTCCACGATGGATCTGCAGAGGGTGAGGCCCAGGCCCAGGCCCCGGCGACCGTCCGCCACCGGGCTGCGGCCCGTGTAAAACAGCTCGAACACCTGGGGCTTGACCGCGTCGGGGATGCCCGGCCCGTTGTCCCGGACCTCCACCTGGGCCTCGCCCCCGTTCCGGCGGCTCTGGATGCTGATCTCCGACCCCGGCGGGGTGTGCTTGACGGCGTTGTTGATCAGGTTGATCAGCACCTGCATGATGAGCCTCGCGTCCATGTCCACCAGCAGCAGCTCCCCGGAGGGGCGGACTGTGATGCGGTGCCCGGCGGCGTTCCGGTCGATGTGCTTCAGCGCCTCCTCCACCACGTCGTCCAGGACCTCCAGGGACAGGTGCAGGTCCATGCGCCCGTTCTCGATCCGGGAGATGGACAGCAGGTTTTCCACCAGCTCGATGAGCCAGGCGGAGTCCTCGGCGATGTCGGAGAAGATCTGCTCCAGGGTCTCCGCGTCCAGCTGCCGGTAGTGGGCAAGCAACGTGTCCGCGTTCCCGGAGATGGAGGTGAGGGGCGTGCGGATGTCGTGGGAGATGGAGCGGAGCAGGTTGGCGCGGAGCTGTTCGTTCCGGGCCAGGACGGAGGCCCGCTCCTTCTCCTCCGCGTTGCGCAGGTTCTCCAGGGCCAGGGCGCACTCCCCCAGCACGGACATGACGATGCTGTTTTCAAAAGGTTCCAGCGGCACCCGCTCCAGGCGGATGGTGAGGACGCCGTAGCAGGAGTCATTCAGGCAGATGGGGTGATACTGCGCCCCGGCCCCGGGCTCGTGCTCCATGCAGAAGCCGGCGGCCTGGCGGTTTTGGAACACCCATTGGGCGATATCCCGCTCCTGCGCGTCCCCGGGGCGGGCGGCGCCGGACTGGTCGGCGTGGAACACCCGGCCCTCCCCCAGGCTGTCCTCCGCGGCCCGGGGATAGACCGCCACGTCCCGGTTCAGCAGCATGATGATCTGGCGGGCCGTGATGCGGAGGACCTCGTCGGCCTGTTCCGCCTGCTGCAAGAGCTGGTTGGTGTCCAGCAAAATCTTGGTCCGGAAGGCCTCCCGGGCGGCGTGTCTGGCGCTGAGCTTGATCCGGTTGGCCAGGGTCCCCGTGATCAGCGCGGAGGCCAGCATGATGGCGAAGGTGACCGCGTACTCGGTCTCATAGGTGTGGAAGCTGAATTTCGGGTCGATGAAAAACCAGTTGAACAGCAGCACGCTGGCCAGGGAGCCCGCCGCGCTGTACAGCGGGCTTTCGGTCAGGACGGAGATCAGCAGCACCCCCAGGATGAACACCGTGATGATGTTGGCCTCCGAAAAGCCGAACCGGGTGAAGAGCAGCCCCAGCCCCGTGGCCCCGGCCAGCACCAGCGCGGACCGCAGCGCCTCCCTTCCGCTCAGCCGGACGTGTTCCGGCAGGCGGAAGCTTTCTTTTTGCTGTTTCAGGTCCGCCGCCGAGTCCGGGATGATGTACACGTCCAGGTCCGGGGCGTTCAGGATGATCTGCTCGGTCAGCGGCGGCTTGCTCCAGAAGTGCCGCCGGGTGCTGCCGCTCCTGCCCACCACGATCTTGGTGGTGCCGGAGATGTGGGCATACTCCGCCACCTGGACCGGCACGTCGTCGCCGATGATGGTGGTGATGGACGCGCCGCACTGTTCGGCAAAGCGGATGTTGGCCCGGAGCCGGGCCTTGTCCGGCTCGGGCAGGACATCGTAGTCCGTGGGCTTCACATAGATCGCCGTCAGCGCAGCGTGAAAGGCGTCGGCCATTTTGGCCGCCGCCCCGATCACCTTTGGATTGGACGGGGAGGGCGAGACGCAGACCAGAATGTGCTGCCCGCCCTCGCTGTGCATCTCCATCGCCATCGCCTCCCCGGGTCAGTTTGCATCTGCTGTCAGCATAGCACGCTCCCGCCGCTTTTTCCAGTGGGAATCCGCGCCGGTCTTAGAGCCGGAAGCACTTCTGGATCGCCGTCCGTTTGCCCAGGACCAGCATGGTTTTGTCCCGGTTCAGCACAATGTCCGGGGTGACGGAGAGGTTCATGCGCCCGTCCTCCTTCACCGCCATGATGTTGACGCCGTAGCGTCTGCGGATGTCCAGCTGGGCGATGCTCCGGCCCCACCAGTCCTGGGGGACCGGCACCTCGAAGATCGCGTGTTCCTCGTCCAGCTTGATGTAGTCCAGGATGTGCTCGGAGGCGTAGCGGATGGCGGCCCACTCCGCGATCTGCTGCACCGGGTTGATCACATCGTCCGCCCCGTTGCGCAGCAGGAACTTGGCCTGGACCTCCCGCTCGGCCCGGGACACCACGAATCTGCCCCCCAGCTCCTTCAGCAGGGATGTGGTCTCCAGGGAACTCTGGAAGTCCCCGCCGATGGTGACCACGCAGAGGTCGAAGCTCTCCACCCCCAGGGAGCGGAGAAAGGCCTCGTTGGTGCTGTCGCCGATCTGCGCGTCCGTCACATAGGGCAGCACGGCGTTGATCCGCTCCTCATCCCGGTCCACCGCCAGGATCTCGTGTCCCTGGGCGTGGAACTGTTTGGCCAGCAGCGAACCGAAGCGGTTCACGCCGATCAGCAAAATGGATCGCATCGCTTGTTACCTCCCTCATCCGACATTGATTTTTTCCAGCGGGCGCTGGGAAAGCTCCGCCCCCTCGCTCTGGACGGCGGCGTACAGCAGCGTCAGGCCCCCGACCCGGCCCAGGAACATCAGCGCGATCAGGACCAGCCGGGACAGCAGCCCCAGCCCCGGGGTGATGCCCAGGCTCAGGCCCACGGTACCCACGGCGGAGGCGGTCTCGAAGAGACAGGCGGCCATGGGCAGCCCATCGGCCACGGACAAAACCATGGCCCCGGCCACGGTCAGGAACAGATAGAGCACCAGCAGCGTCGCGGCGCTGTGCACCGCCTGTTCCTCGATGCGCCGGCCGAAGAGCTGGGGGCTTTTCCGGCGGCGCATGACCGCGAAGGCGTTGGCCAGCAATACCGCCAGCGTGGTGGTCTTCATCCCGCCCGCCGTGGAGCCGGGCGCGCCGCCGATCAGCATCAGCACCACCGTCACGGCCCGGCCCGCGCCGCTCATCGCGTTCAGGTCGGCGGTGTTGAAGCCCGCCGTCCGGGGGCTGACGGCCTGAAAGAGGGAGAGGCACAGCCGCTCGTTCAGCCCGCAGCCCGAAAAATCGTGGAAGAAAAACAGCGCGGCGGGCAGCAGGATCAGCACGGCGGAGACCGCCAGAATCGCCTTGCTCTGCATCCGGTAGCGCCGGAGGCGGAAGCGGTGGACCGCGATGTCGTCCCAGGTCAGAAAGCCGATGCCGCCGACCACGATCAGCAGACAGACCGGGAGCACCAGCCCCAGCCGGTCGCCGAAACCGGTGAGGGAGGAGAAGGCCCCCGTCCGCTCCCCCATCAGGTCGAAGCCCGCGTTGCAGAAGGCGGAGACCGCGTGGAAGACGGAGAGCCAGACCCCCTCGCCCCCATAGGCCGCGCAGAACGTGGGCAGGAGCAGCAGCGCGCCGACCAGCTCCGCCAGGAAGGTCACCCGGAACACGAAGCCCAGCATCTCCAGGATGCCGCCCAACTGGTGGGCGGAGACGCTCTCCTGGACCAGGCTGCGCTGCAAGAGAGAGATCTTTCTCCCGGAGGCGACGGCGAAGAAGGCCGTGATGGACACCAGGCCCAGCCCGCCGATCTGGATCAGGAGCAGCAGCACCGCCTGACCGAAGACAGACCAGCTCGCAGCGGTGTCCCGGACCACCAGCCCGGTGACGCAGACCGCCGAGGTGGCGGTGAACAGCGCGTCGGAGAGCGGCGTCCACTGCCCGTCCTTCGCCGAGACGGGCAGCGTCAGCAACAAGGTGCCCACCAGAATGACGGCCAGAAAGCCTGTGATGATGATTTGAAAGGACGAAAACCGTCTCCCCATCCAACGACCGCTCACGTCGCTCCCCTCCCGGTCTTGCTTTGCACTCATGATAACGCACCCCCCACAAAGATGGCGTTAAGCCCCCGGCCCGGAAATTAAGACGGCATAAAGAAGCCATGTCGCCGGGGAGGCAGGGCGGGCTTTCCCCTTGCAATCCCGGCGCGGCATGATATAATAAAATGCGGTTAGAAAACACGATCGCGCTTCCCGGCACTTGGAAAGGAGCTGACAAGCACATGGAAGACAAGAGAAACGAGGCCGTGGCCCTGCTGAAAGCCGCCATTTTCATTTTGGCGGGTATCATCCTGCTGGTACGCCCCGCCCTGACGCTGCGGGCCGTGGTCATGGTCTTCGGCGCGGGTGTGCTGGCCTATGGCATCTTCACCGCCGTCAGCCAGCTCATGGCCCGGGACGAGAAGCAGCCCGCCGCCCTCACCGCCGGGCTCATCGCCGTGGTGGCGGGCCTGGTGGTGCTGCTGGCCCCCCAGCTGGTGGTGGGGCTGTTCCCGGTTTTGGCGGGCATTCTGGTCATTTTGGGCGGCGTCAAGCGGCTGACCGACGCGCTGGTGGCCCGCTCCGACGGGGACCGGGACTGGCCCCTGGGGCTGGGGCTGGCCCTGGTCTGCATCGTGCTGGGCGTGCTGGTCCTCTTAAACCCCTTCGGCGCCGCCGTCAACGTGGTCCAGCTCATCGGCATCGCCGGGATCTACTACGGCGTGACCGCGCTGGTGCGGCTGCTGCGCTGAGCCTTCCCATCGACACCTGAAACAAGCGGAGAGGGCTTGCCTTCTCCGCTTGTTTCATTCCTCCGGCTTGCCGATCACGCAGACCGCCATTTTCACGAACAGCTCCCGCAGCCCCGGCAGCTTCGCCAGGGGGGTGAGGAATGGCCGCAGCGGGATCTCCCGGTCGTGCTCCGGGCGGAGGTCCAGGGCGCGGAAGATGCCTTTGGCCCGGCGCAGGGTCATGCGGTTGATGTAGGTATAGCGGTCCTCCCCCGCCGCGTCTTTGGAAAAGCGCAGGGCCAGCCGCTCCTGCTCGTCCGGGAGGCCGCGGATCAGGTCCTTGTAAGCGGCGATGAGCTGGCGCTCGGTGAAGAACAGGTGGACCCAGGGCATGTGGATCGCGTCGCTCATGTGGTAGCCGGTGGGGTGGTAATAGGGCGGGAAGTTCAGGTAGATGCGCCCGCCGGGGCGCAGCAGGCGCAGGGCCTCCCGCAGGGCCAGCTCCGGCTCCGAGACGTGTTCAAAGAAGTCGTTCATCACCACGGTGTCGAAGCTGCCGTCGGGAAAGGGCAGCGCCAGGGCCGAGGCGCAGACGAAGCGGAAACGCTCGGAAAGCCCCAGCTCCGCGGCCAGCTCCTCCGCCTCCGCCCGGTAGTGCTCCATCAGCTCCACGCCCGTGACCAGTTTTGCCCCCAGGGCGGCGTAATAGAGGCTCTTCCCCCCGGCGCCGCAGCCCATGTCCAGCACCTCCCGGTCCCGGAACATCTCCTCCGGCGTAGCCAGGCCCTGATAACAGGCGATGGTGTCCGCCCCCTTCTCATACTGCCAGCGGGCGTAACTCAGTCCCCCGTCGTTGCGCAGGTTGAAGGGGTGTTCGATTTTCGGAAAGATCCGGTTCGTCAGCCGGATCAGTCTGGTGGAAAAGCGCATGGCGACCTCCCGCGTCGGGACGGCGTTCCGCCCCGGTATGTTTGAAAAGCATTGTAGCGCGGCGAAGGGGATTTGTCAAATCCGATAGCCGCCCCAGCGCCCGAGCCGACCTTTTGCGTGGTTTTGCCCTGCAAAAAAATCTTGCACAGTTCGTTTTTTTTCATTTCAGGACCCAGCGAAGCGGTTCTGAAATGACACAATCCTTGCCTCGCAGAGTTCGCGCCCACTGGCGCGAATAAAGTCAAA
>JAFYIF010000187.1 GCA_017538775.1 Oscillospiraceae bacterium
AGCCGCCCAAAATCACGAAAAACATCTGGTACGGTACCCCAAGGAATACTTGAAGAGCCGTATGCGTGAATCGCGCACGTACGGTTCCGTGAGGGGCGGCGGTAGCAATGCCAGCCGTCTACTCGACCTCTATGACTCATTCCCGGCGGAACCATATTGACTTTCACCCCCTCTGCGGGAAGCGAATCACCTGTTCCTCCGCGTCCACCTCCGCCTCCAGGCCGAAGGGGACGATGCAGCGGGGCTGGGCGTGGCCCACGTTGAGGTTGCAGAGGATGGGCAATTCCGGGCGGGCGATGACCTCCGGCAAGATCCGCCGGTACTCCGGCCACCAGGCTTCGTCCATGGGCTTGCCCACCAGCACGCCGCTGACCGCGTCGAACACGCCCCGCGCCCGCAGCAGCTCCAGCGCCCGCCGGAAGGTTTCCGGCGGCATTTTTTCTTCGCTGGTCTCCAGCAGCAGGATACGGTCCTCCCAGTCCCCGGCCTCCGGGAACAGGCCGTACTTCCGGCACAGCTCCGGCATATCCGCCCAGCGCGTGCCGTCGAACAGGTCGTACAGCGAATCGAGGCAGCCGCCGAGGATCTTCCCCGCAAAGCGCGGCGGCCCCTGCAGCAGCTCAAAGCCCCGGTCCGCCCTGGGCGGCAGCGCCACCCCCACCTGGGACGGGTCGAAACTTTGCCGCTCCCCGTACCAGACCGGGCTGGGCCGGATCTCCCGGATCGTGCCCGTGGCGACCAGCTCCGCAAAATAGCTCCGGCTGTAGGGCAGCATCTCCGGCCCCAGCTCGCACAGGTCCGGCAGAAAGGCCTGCCCGTAGAAGGTGGGCAGCCCCAGCTTGTGCAGCATCAGGTGGTTCACCGTGCTGTCGGAAAAGCCGAGGAATACGATGGGTCGTAGGGCCTCCCGCAGCGCGTCCCGGTCAAAGAGGTAGGGCAGCAGCCGGTAGGTGTCGTCCCCGCCGATGGCGCAGAGGATCATGTCCAGCTCCGGGTCCCGAAAGGCCCGCAGCAGGTCCTCCGCCCGCCACTCCGGGTGGGCCCGGAGCGCCTCCGTCCCCGCCAGGGCGTGGGGCAGAAAGCGCACGTCCAGCCCAGCCTCCCGGAGCCGCCGCAGTCCGATGTCCCGCTCATGCCGGACTCTGGCCTCGCCCAGGATCCCGCTGGACAGGCTGACGATGCCGATGGTATGGATCATAATAGCCTCCTGTCAGACAATCATTCGTGCCGCCGCTCAGAAAAATGAGTCAAAGAGAACCGTCCCTTCTGACTCATTCCCCGCGTTCCAGCGCAGCTTCCAGGGCCTTGGCAAAGGCCTCCAGGCCCGCCCGGTCCGCCTCGGTGAAGCGGGCGGGCCGGGGGCTGTCCAGGTCCAGGAC
This sequence comes from Oscillospiraceae bacterium, assembly GCA_017538775.1. Taxonomy (GTDB): domain Bacteria; phylum Bacillota; class Clostridia; order Oscillospirales; family Oscillospiraceae; genus RGIG7114. Next base: position 1,380 of record JAFYIF010000187.1, read on the forward strand.
GCCGTAGAGGGCGCCGCCCACCCGGAGCGGGACCACCAGCTCCGAGGCGGAGGCGGCGTCGCAGGCGATGTGGCCGGGAAAGGCGTGGACATCCGGGACGCAGAGGCTTTCGCCCCGGACCGCCGCCGTGCCGCAGACGCCCCGGCCCGGCGCGATCCGGACGCAGGCGGGCTTTCCCTGAAAGGGCCCCAGCCAGAGCTGCCCCCGGCGCAGCAGGTAAAAGCCCGCCCAGTTCAGGTCCGGCAGCGTGTGATAGAGCAGCGCGGCGGCGTTGGCCAGGTTGGAGATCCGCTCCGGCACCCCCTCCGTCAGCGCGGAAAGCTGCGCGATCAGATCTTCATAGTTCGTCATGTCCGTCCTCCTGTTCTCCGTCCTCCGGCGCGCCCAGCTCCCAGACCTCCGGCTCCGCCAGGGGCGTCCAGTCCACGTCCGCCTGAAACAGCTTCACGGTGCAGCGCTCCGGCAGCGGCGCGGCGTTCAGGTCCAGGCTGACCTGGGTCTGTCCCTCCCCCCGCGGGCTGGCGTCCGCGGCCAGCAGCCGCCCGGCGGCGTCGTACAGCCCGGCGTAGAGCAGGCCGGTCTCCTCCAGGTCCGAGGCGAAGCAGAGCGTCTCGCCGCCGCAGTCCAGCTCCGCCACGAAGGCCGGGTGCGGCAGCTCCACGGTGTATGGCTCCAGCAGAGGCTCCTCAAAAAACCAGTTCAGGTCCACGTCCCCGGTGATGCCGGGGATGCTGCCCCGGTTATAGTACTGCCAGAGGGGATAACCGTCTTCGGCGTTGTGG
>JAFYIF010000188.1 GCA_017538775.1 Oscillospiraceae bacterium
AAATTTTTCTCCGTCTCCCGCAAGGAGAAAATTTCAATCCACCCGCTCCGTGCGGAGCGGGACTGCGTCGGCGCTGATCAACGGCGAAACAGAGGATATTTCAATCCACCCGCTCCGTGCGGAGCGGGACAGCAAACATAGACAAAAACTCTTGTGTATGTTTGCGCGATCATCCAAACACGCTTGGATGATCCTGCCTCTGTCCGTTCCTATTTCCCGAATGGTACCGACAGAGGGTATCATTTGCTTTGTTTTTCTGCGCGAAGCTCCCGGGGGAGGTCTGACAGCTTCCGGTTCGCGGGGTTCAGACGTTCAGGAAGCCTTCCGGCTCGTAGGTATCTTTTACGCCGAAGTGTTCGATTTTCGTCTGGTATCGGTTTCCAAGATAATAGAACCGCAGGCTGTCTTTCTTCTCGTCCATCAGGCCGCGCAGTTTGTGCTGGAGCTGGGCGCTCTGGGAGGCGTCCAGCAGGCATTCGAAAACGGAGTTCTGGACCCGCTGGCCGTAGTCCTGACAGGCTTTGGCGATCTGCCGCAGGCGTTTCCGGCCCGCCGCGTTTTCCGTGTTCACGTCGTAGGTAATCAGCACCATCATTGCCGTCGCCTCACTTCCACAGGAACGGCGGGTAGGCGTCCAAGTCTCCTCGCAGGCAGCGGGCCAGCAGCAGGGCCTGCACGAAGGGGATCATGCCCCAGGGCAGCTTTTCCTGCAGGAAGGGGTGCGTCAGCGTCTCCTGCTTTTTCTCCTGCCAGGCTTTCAGAAAGCGCTTGCGCCCCGCTTCGGTCAGGGAGACCGCGCCGCTGGCGGAGGTCTCGAAGGACGCGGCGTCCACGACGCCGTTGTTCACCAGCGTCAGCACGAAGCGGTCGGCCATGCATGGCCGCAGTTCCTCCATCAGGTCCAGGGCCAGAGAGCGTCTGCCCGGGCGGTCCCGGTGCAGGAAGCCCACATATGCGTCCAGGCCCGCAGCCTCCAGCGCGGAGGCGCAGTCCAGGGACAGCAGCACATAGGCAAAGGACAGCAGGGCGTTGACCGGGTCCAGGGGCGGCCGTCTGTTCCGGGTCCGGAAGGAAAAAGTCTCCCGGTTGCGCAGCAGCATCCCGTCGAACACGTCAAAGTACGCCTTCGCGCCCGCGCCCTCCACGCCGCGCAGGGCCTCCGGCTCCGTCTGCTCGAGGGCCTGGGCCATCAGACCTTTGAGCGTGTCGGCGGCGCTTTCGAACTGCGGAACGTCCAGGCGCGGGGCGTGGTCCCGCAGGCTGCGGCGGAGGCTGCACCGGGCGTTGTAGAGCTTTCCGAAGACCATGCAGCGGGCGAGTGCGCAGCTGCGCTGCGGGTCGTCCGCCGCCCGGTACTGCTCCCGGCGCAGCAGCACGTTTCCGCTCGCCGGACCCTCCGCCCGGGCCAGGAAGCGGCCCCGGGGCGTGCAGAAAGCCAGGCTCACCCCGCGCCGGGCGCAGGCTCCCATCAGAGCGGGAGAGGCTCCGGCGTAGGAGAAGCTGACGATGCCCTGCAAGGTGTGGAGGGGATAGCGGGCCAGCACCTGCTTGTCCCGGTTGGCCACCACGTTTTCCCCGTCCAGGGACAGGTACACGTCCTCGCTGGTCACAAACAGCGTATTCAGCAGATGTCTCATTCCGCTTCCTCCAGGGCTCGGGTCAGATAGGCCGCCGCGCTCCGTTTTTGCAGGAGCTTCGGCAGACACAGGGGCTTCAGCGAACAGGCGTTGCAAAACGTTCCCGGCCTGACCTTCGGCGTGTGCCCGCGCCGGAACAGCGCGTGCATCTCCGCCAGGCTGTCGCGGACCTGCTGGCGCAGCTCCGGCGTGAAGGGCACGGTCTCCCGGCGGCGGGTCTCGCCGTAAAAGAGGGCTCCCTCTGGAATGTCACAGCACAGCATCTCCTCCAGGCACATGGCCTGGGCGCAGAGCTGGAGCCGGTCCGCCGGGTTCTCCTTGGCCTGGCCGCGCTTGTACTCCACCGGATATGGCCGCCAGCGGCCCTCCGTCCCGGCCAGCGGGACGCCCGCCGGGTCCGCGTGCAGCTCCAGCACGTCGCAGGTCCCGGAGACCCCCAGGGCGCTGGAGCTGACGCGGACGCCCCGCAGGGTCAGCTTGTCCCCGCGCCGCTCCCGCTGCGAAGCGTCGTGGGCCCGCTCATGCAGCAGCGCCCCTTCGGTGGTGCGCAGGTTCTTCGCCCAGAGGTTTTCCAGGTGGATCAGCGCCCACTGGCGGCGGCAGAAGGCGAAGTGCTGGAGGCCGGAGAGGGGGAGAAAGTCGTCTTCTTCCCGGCTCATACCATGCGGATGCAGCGCACGCCCTGGGGCAGCCCGGCTTCTTCCACGGTGACCGCGTAATCGGAATAGGCCCGGGGGACGCTGACGCCCGGCTTTTTCTCCACGCGGACCAGCTCAAACAGCTTGTGCGCCGGGGCGTTGCCCAGCTCGCTCTCGTGGCGGAACACGATCAGCTCCCGCACGGCCATTTTGCCTCTGGCGGCGGAGCGGTCGTGCTCGAACATGTTGATGACGGCCTCCCAGAACAGGCTCAGATCCGCATCCGAAAAGCCGGTGGTCTTGCGGGCCAGATTGGCGGAAACGTAGCCCTCGCAGCGGTAGAGGCCGTAGGGCACGATGTACTTCCGCCCCATCTCCGTGTCCTTCTTTTCCGCGTCCGCCTCGGTGGTGATGGCGGTGCGGGTGATCGTCACCTCCTGGGGCAAAATCGGGTCGATGCTGCGGGAGAAGCCCAACTGCACCGGGCCGCGCACCTGGCCGCAGTTCAGAGCGCCTTTGACGGCGGTGGTGATCACTGCGCCGAAGCAGCGGATGTCGAAAAAGCTTCGGCAGAGGAAATCCCGCACGACCAGGTCCACATTGACGCCGGAAGTCTTGACCTTCTCTTTGATCTTCTTCTTCAAGTCCTCCTTTTTCATCTCGGCGGCGCCTTCGATCTCCACCTGGGAGAAAGCTTCGTTGTCGCTGCGGTTCAGCGGCACGCCGTCTTTCACATAGATGCGATAGCCCGGGGCGTCCTCCCGGACCGTCTCCACATAGTTGCGGATCTTGCGCTTGAGGCAGACATCGGTGACCAGACCGTAACCGGTCTCCGGGTCGATGCGCGGCATATTGCCCGCGTCGGGGTCGCCGTTGGGGTTTCCGTTCTCCACGTCATACAGAATCACAAACTCATAGCGGTTTTTGATGGGCTCCATTTCACTGATCCTCCTTCTTTTCATAGCGCTTCTGCGTCTGATGGTAATAGCCAAGCTGGAACGCGCCCTGCTCCGGCAGCGTCAGGCGGGCGGGCAGTCTGTCCCCCAGTACTCCGTACAGGGACATGATCTGCTTTTCGTACCAGATGCGGGTTCCGGTCTCCAGTTTGCGAAGATGCTTCATGCAGAGATTCCCCAGCAGGGGGAAGATGGTCGCCGGCGTGGACGCCGCCGTGTTGAAATACTTGTCCCGGATGGTCGTGTTGATGCCGGGATTGGCCGCCTGCTGCACCGCCTCATAGACGGAGAACAGTCTGCCCAGGGTGTATGCGGGGTTGGTGCTTGCCTCGTTCAGTGCCACGGTCAAAACCTCCTTTGGACAGCCCTCGTGGGGATTTCTCAGATAATATGCTTTGATGATCGCCGCCCGCCCCCGGGTGACGGTTCGCTCCGCCCGGATGCGCAGCATTGTCTGCTCCAGCAGGGCGGCGGGGTACAGGCCTCCGCTGAAGATGGCCCGGGCCAACGCGCCCGCCAGCACGGGACTGGCACTTTTGTCCCGGGAATTGAGGTTTACGGTCTCCCGCAGCATGGCCCAGAGAGGGACCGTCACATAGGGGTCAAAGGACGGCCGGACGATCTCCATCCGCTCATGGTGAT
>JAFYIF010000189.1 GCA_017538775.1 Oscillospiraceae bacterium
GCTGAGGGTGGAGGCCGGGAGGGTGACATAGCGGGCGTTGTCGTTCATCTCGGCGGTGAGCCGGACGGACTCCAGCTCTGCCACCTCGTTTTTGCCCAGGCTGACCTCCGGCCAGACGTGGAACAGCCAGCTCTCCGGCACGTCGGAAAGGGCCTCGCCCGCGTCCAGCCGGACGCTGGCGGGCATCAGCGCCAGGGTGTAGCTGCCGTCGCTCTCCTCCGGGCAGGCGCACAGCCAGTCGCGGTCGTCGCCGCCATAGAGGCCCAGTCCGCCGTCCGAGAAGCCCACGAAGCCGCCGTCGGCGTCAAACCAGGCCAGAACGGCGGAGCAGCTCACGTCCGCGTTCACCCGCGCCAGGACCCCGGCGCGCAGCCTGAGCGTGGCCGCGATCTCCCCCGCGCCGTCCGTCAGGGTCACGGTCCCGGCGCTCGGCTCGATGTACGGGGCGGAGACGGCCCAGTCCAGGCCGTCCAGCGCCACGTTCCAGAGCGCCTGGGTCTGGCAGTCGGAAAGGGCGGTGCCCCAGCTTTTGACGGTTTTCCCGCCGCTGGTGAAGCGGATGGTGGGACTGGACCACTCCGACCAGGTCACGAGCCGCTCCCGGAGGGCCGGGTCGTAGGTGCCGTCGAAGTCCAGGCTCCACTGGACGCGCACGGAGTTCAGGTTCAGCTCCATGCCGTTTGACATGGCGGCAAAACTTTTGAAATATGCCTCTCGGCCGCCCCAGTTCACGCTGACGCTGGCGGCGGTGTCCGGGAAGCCCTCCACGGTGAAGTTCCCCGCGCCGTCGGTGACGGCGCTGTAGCTGCGGTCCAGGCCATAGGCCCGCTGAGAGACCGTCACGGTGGCATTGGCCGCGGGGGTTTTGTCCGGGCCGTAGCTCACCGTGCCGGTCCAGCGCTCCGGCGCAATGGCGGTGACCGCCGCGTGGAGGACGCTGCCCGCGCTACCCAGGGCGTAGACCGCCGTCCAGTCGTAGCCGGTGTAGGCCGCAGCGGACGGGACGCCGGAGAAGCGCACATAATACGCCGTGCCGCCGTCGGTGAGGAAGGGCAGACGGGCGTAGTCGTTCCTGGGCAGACCGGGGTCGCGGTAGACCCGATCCACGGCGTAGAAATCGCTCCCGGCCTCCAGGCCCTCCGCCCGGACCTCGGTGACGGCCAGCCAGGTACCGGTTTTGCGCAGGGTGACCGTGCCCTCGGCCAGATAGAGGTCGCCATTGGGGTCGTCATAGCGGGCCAGCTCGACCCGCTCACCGTCCACCTCGCCCCGCAGGATCAGGGAGACCAGGCGGTTTTCGTTGCGGCAGGCGTTTGCCAGCGCGACGGGCTGCTGCTCCCAGACCTCGCCGGGACGGTACGCGCTCCAGACGGACAGCTCCGCTCCCCCGTCCGTGAGGCCGTACAGCGTGACGGACCCGGCCAGCGGCCCCAGGGCTTCAAAGGAGACCGCCAGCGGCGGCATCTCGGTCCAGAGGGCGTAGTAGTAGACATCGCGCTTCACGGTCACGGTCTCGCCGGGCTGCAGGCGCTGGCCGTCATAGTTTTCGCTCCAGCCCAGGAAGACCCAGCCGCGCCGGACGGGGGCCGCGGGCAGACTGAGAGACTGGTTGCGGACAAGGTGCCGGGCCTCGCAGCTGCCCGGCTCGGCCTCTGCGCCGCCGTTTAAGTAGAAGCGGACCGTGTACTCGGTGGCGCTGGGCGCAAGCGCTGCTTCCACCGGGCGGTTGCCGAAGACCACTTCGACCGCCGCCTTTTCCACGTCCTGCCAGTCCGCGCCGGCTTCGCCGGAGAGGACCAGGTCATAGTAGAGGGTCGCGCCCGCGTCGCTCAGCGGGGAGGTGGCCCCCGTGCCGATCTGCCGGTAGCGCCCCTCGGCCCGGGTGTACCAGTGCACGGCATACGCCTCCGCCGGGAGCGCCGCGCCGTTTCCGACGGGCGTCACGGTGACGCTGCCCAGGGGCGGCAGGGCGACGGACACGGGCTGGCCGTCCTCGGTCAGAGTTACCGTACCCTCCGCCGTGCCGTAATACTGGACCCCGCCGATCCTCAGCGCGTCGCCGGGGGTGACGGTGTAGCGGAGCGTCGTGCCCGCCGGGACGGAGACCGGCTCGGGCAGGACCTGGTCCCCGCGCTTCCAGACCACGGCGCAGTCCGCGCTCAGGTCCGCGCCGTCCTGTCCGGTCACGGTCAGGGCCGGGCGGCAGATGGCCAGGACGGTGACGCGGAACGTCGGGTCGATGGGCGGGATGTCGCCCTGCTCCCCGGCCAGGCCCGTGTAGTGCAGGGTGAAGACGTGGGTCCCCACGCCCAGCGCGGCGAGATAGGAGGCCTTGATTTTCAGCGTGTCGCCGCTGCGGGTGTAGTCCGTGTTGCGTTTCAGCGCCGTGCCGTTGCAGCGCAGGGAGCTGAAGGTATAGTCGCCGTCGTGCTTCGTGACCGTCACGTCCGTGGGCGCGTCGCCGGGGACGCTGGCGCTCAGGGGCGTGACATAGGGCTGGGAGTTCTCCCGCAGGCGGTACATCCGGCCCACGCCGCTGCCGTCGTCGGGGATGTAGCCCTGGGCGATGGCCCAGCGGTGCGCTGCGGACCCCTCGCCCACCACCACGGTCAGGCTGCTGTAGAAGTGGGAGAAGTCGCCGGAGGGCATCTCCGTCACGGTGTCGGGGATCGTCAGCACGGTGTCGCCGTGTTCATTCAGCAGACCCGGGATCAGTGTGCGCATCTCGCCCGGCTCGATGACGAGCTCGGCGCAGCGGTCCAGGAAGCGGAAGGCGTCGCCGTTCAGCACCCGGATGTTGCCGGGGATGACCAGGCGCGTCACGCGGCTGGCGGCAGTGGAAAAGATGTCATAATGCGTGATGCTGTCGATGAAGTCGGGCAGCACCATGTTCCCGCCGAGGCCGACGTAGCGGTAGACCGTATAGGTCCCGCCGAGGTTGTAGTTGTCCTGGTAATCCAGGTAATAGCCGTCGTAGCCCTCCACCATGTGGGTGTAGCTCCCGGCCTTCAGCGTCTCGTGGGTGGTGGTGCCGAGCTTGCAATAGACCCGGCTGTAATCGTCCGTGTTGTTGACCTCGATGGTGCTCAGGTTGTCGGGCAGCCAGAGCTCCAGGTTGTAGACGTTGCCGCCGAAGGCACCGTTCTGGAGCGTATGGAGGCTCGACGGCAGATACTTCGTGCCGGGAGCGTGGACGGTTCGGAGGCTGCGGCAGGAGTAGAACGCGCCGGCGCGGATCATCTCCACCGTGTCGGGCAGGGTGACCTCCACCAGATTCGGGCAATCCCAGAAGGCGTTTTCCTCGATGCCGGTCACGTCGCCGGTGATGACGACGCGCTTGATCATCTCCCGGTAGTCGTACCACCAGCCGTAGACATAATAGTGGTCCGGGTCGCTGCCGCCCACCCAGTAGGCGGAGTGGAAGCCCTCCGGCATCTCGCCGCTGCCGCTGACGGTCAGCAGGCCGTCCGGGTCGAGCTGCCAGGTCCAGGGGATGTCGTTCACGACGATGCCGCCGCCCACCGTCTCCTCCACATGGGGCATGATGCGGAACCAGTATTCCACGCCGTAGTGGTCGGTCACGCCGGAGCCGTATGACCACGAGGTCCAGGAGCCGCTGTAGTTGCCGATGCCTGTGATCCGGACGGGATAGGTCAGAGACTCGGTCGCGCTGCCCAGGGGCAGCCCGTTCGGCCCCACGGCGGCCTTGGCCGTGTCGGTCCAGTGGTCCGTGTCGCAGTCCACGGTGTAATCCACGCCCTTCACCAGGGTGACGCCGTTGGCCTTCACGGTCACATCCGTCAGGTCATGCTCCTGCCCGTCATAGAGGATCGGCCAGTCGAAGTTCGGGAGGACCTCGAACCAGGTCGTGCCGTCCTGCGTGATGTTGCAGGGCTGGATCGTGAACTCCAGGCTGCGGCTCGATCCGGCGTAGTTGCCGATGCCGGTGAGGATCATCCGCGCCTTATTCTCGTCTGTGGAGACGTTCACGTTGTTCTCATAGGACACCGTGTAGTCCACGCCCTCGCGCAGCATCCCCTCCCGCCGGTCGTTGGCCCAGTCGCCCACATATAGGATGGGCTTTTTTGTGATGGGCTGGCCGGTGTAGGTCTCCTTGTCAAAGGAGCTCCAGCTGCTGCGGTAGGACTGACGCCAGCGCACCTGGCCGATGTCGCCCACGGTCTGGGTCATGGTCAGCGTCGTGTCGCAGTTGTCCTCCGCCGTGGACTCGGCGTAGTGGAAGACGAAGACGTGCTCGCCCAGGCCCAGGGAGGCCAGGAAGCGGGCGTTGAAGTTCATCTCGGTGTTGCCGAAATCAACAGTGTCCTCCCCGATGACCACCGGATTCCCGTCCACGGTGACGGACGCGAAGGTGTAGCCGTTGTCGGTGCGGGAGACCACCATGTTGTCGTTGCAGGAGATTGGCCGCTCATATTCGTACATGCTGAGCTCCGGCAGCTTCCGGTCCAGCTCCACCGTCTCCACCCGGTTCCCGAAGACCACGGCATAGGTCCCCGCCGGGTTGTCGGGGCTTTCGTATTTCTCATCGTTGTCGCCGGAGGGGTAGACATAGACGCTCAGCGCCTCCCCCGGTGCGCACAGGGGCGAAGTGGGCTTGTCGCCGATCTGGGAATTGGACCCGCTCCGGTGCCAGTACACCGACCAGCCCCGGCCCTCGTCGTAGTCCAGCAGTTCGCCGGTCTTCCGGTCCTTCACCTGCACGGTGACGGCCCCCCGCTGCCCCAGGGCCACGTCCACCGGCTGCTCCCGCTCCGTCAGCTCCACGCTGCCGGAGACGGCCTCATAGTACTGCACCCCGTCGCGCTTCAGCGCCTCGCCGGGGCTGACGGTGTAGCAGACCGTGGTGCCCGCTTCCACCACCACCGGCTCGCTGAGCACATGGGAGCCGCTGTCGGTCCAGACCACGGTGCAGTCCTCCGTCAGCTCTGCGCCGTCCAACCCCGTCACCCGCAGCTTCGGGGACGCGGGTTCGCGGATGCGCTGGGGCTCCTCCGCTTCGGGAATCAGGGCCAATTCCGCCGGCGGAGCTTCCTCCTGCTCCGCCTCCGCCGCCGGGGACGTGGCCAGGGCCGCCGGGGCCAGGCCCAGGCACAGGGCCAGGCTCAGCAGCAGCGCCAGGGCCCGCTGGAACCTATGCTTCATCTCGCACCTCCATCGTTTTGTCGGTTTTTGTCTTTCGCGCTTCGTTCAGTTCGTTCAGCTCCCGCACCTGGGCCTTGTAGACGGCCCAGAGGCTGAGGAAGACCAGCAGATAGA
>JAFYIF010000190.1 GCA_017538775.1 Oscillospiraceae bacterium
CCCATCCCCGGCATCGACAGCCCCCGCGTCCGCAGCCTCTGGACCATTCCGGACACGGACGCGCTGAAGAAGCTGACGGAGTCGGCCGCTTCCGCCGTGGTGGTGGGCGGCGGCTTCATCGGCCTGGAGATCGCGGAAAACCTGCGCCACGCGGGTCTGGCCGTTGCGCTGGTGGAGGCGCTGGACCAGGTCATGGCCCCGCTGGACTTTGAGATGGCCCAGCTGCTCCACGAGGAGCTGACGCGCCAGGGCGTGGACCTGCACCTGGGCGACGGAGTGGATTCCTTCGCCGACGACGGACAGGCCGTGACCGTCAAGCTCAAAAGCGGGGCCGCGATCCGCTCCGACCTGGTGGTGCTGTCCATCGGCGTGCGGCCCAACAGCGCTCTGGCCCGGGACTGCGGCCTGGCGCTGAACGCCCGGGGCGGCGTGGTGGTGGACGAGCATCTGCGCACCGCCGACCCGAACATCTACGCGGTGGGCGACGTGATCGAGGTGGAGGACTTTGTCTTCGGCGACCGGGCCATGCTGGCGCTGGCCGGTCCGGCCAACAAGCAGGGGCGCATCGCGGCGGACAACATCGCCGGGGGCGACGAGGTCTACCGGGGCAGCCAGGGCACGAGCGTGGCCAAGGTCTTCGACCTGACGGCGGCCTCCACCGGGGCCAACGAGAAGGCCCTGATCCGGCGGGGACTGGTGAAGGGGGAGGATTATGAGACCCTGGTGGTCTCCCAGAACCACCACGCGGGCTACTACCCCGGGGCCATGCCGCTGCTGCTCAAGCTGCTGTTCTCCTGCGACGGGAAGAAGATCTTCGGCGCGCAGATCGTGGGCTGGGAAGGGGTCGACAAGCGCATCGACGACATCGCCGTGGCCCAGCGCCTGGGGGCCGGTCCGGTGGGGCTGAAAGAGCTGGAACTGGCTTACGCCCCGCCCTATTCCTCCGCCAAGGACCCGGTGAACATGGCGGGCTTTGTGGCGGAGAACATCCTGAACGGCCTGGTGCGCCTGGCCGAGTGGAACGAGACCGAGACCGACCCGGAAGCCGTGATTTTGGACGTGCGGGAGGAAGAGGAGACCATGGCCTATGCCCTGCCCGGCGCGGTGAACATCCCCCTGGGCCAGCTCCGGGCGCGGCTGGGCGAGCTGGACCGGAGCAGGCGCTACATCGTCTTCTGCGCCGTGGGCGTCCGCTCCTACAACGCCGCCCGCATCCTGCGCCAGAACGGATTTGTCAACGTCAAGATCTACCCCGGCGGAACGCGCTTTTACCGCGCCACCCACGCGAGCGAGTGGGAGCTGCCGGAAGCGGAGCCCGCTCCGGCTGCGGCGCCGGAGATTTCCGAAAGGAGCGACACAGACATGAAACAGATTACGCTGGACTGCTGCGGGATGCAGTGCCCCGGCCCCATCATGGAGGTCTATAAAAACCTCTGCGCCCTGCATGACGGCGACCAGCTGGAAGTCAGCGCCTCCGACCCGGGATTTTCCAGGGACATCGTGGCCTGGTGCCGCCGCACCGGGAACACCCTGGTCTCCAACGGACAGAGAGACGGGGCGTATGTGGCCGTACTGCGCAAGGGCAGCGGGGCGGCTCCGCAGCCCGTGGCCGTGAAAGACACCCCCCAGGGCAAGACCATCATCGTCTTCGACGGGGATCTGGACAAGGTGCTGGCCAGCTTCATCATCGCCAACGGGGCCCTGGCCATGGGCCGCCCGGTGACCATGTTCTTCACCTTCTGGGGCCTCAACGCCCTGCGGAAGAGTCAGAAGCAGCCCGTCAAAAAGACGGCGGTGGAGCGGATGTTCGGGGCGATGCTGCCCCGGGGTGCGCGGCGGCTGAAGCTCTCGAAGCTGAACATGGGCGGCATGGGCACGGCCATGATGCGGAAAATCATGCAGGATAAAAACATCGACTCGCTGGAGGACCTGATGAAAAAGGCCATGGACAACGGCGTCAAGCTCATCGCCTGCTCCATGAGCATGGACGTGATGGGCATCCGGAAGGAGGAGCTGATCGACGGCGTGGAGATCGGCGGCGTCGGGACCTATCTGGGCGACGCGGAGGACGCCAATGTGAATCTGTTCATCTGAAGATGCCCCATGAAAAAACGGAAGGGACGCGCCCTTCCGTTTTTTCATGGGTTTTTGATTTGTCTCAGCCGATGTTCACCAGCACGGGCTTGCCCCAGGTGTTCCTGTCCAGCACCGCCAGCTGTTCGCTGCCGACGATGTAGACCCAGGAGCCGATGTACAGCCCGCGCACGCGCCAGCTGCCGTCGTCGAAGTCGAAGCGGCACAGTTCGGTGAAGCCCGCCTCGGCGTCATAGGCATAGATGCGGTAGCCCTCGTCGGCCTGGAAGCCGATCAGGTTCTTTGCCGGGCTGATGAAGAAGGCCTTGTGGTTGTAAAGGGCCTCGCTGTAGTCCGCGTCCAGCTCCAGAACCTGCTCGGCGTACACGTCGGTCTTGTCCTCGGTGTTGAACATCACCAGCTTGAGCCCCTCGGCCCGGCCATTCTTTTCATCCGCCTCCCGGCCAAAGCCGAAGAGCTTGCCCTCGGCCCAGCTGTGGAGGTACTCGGAAAAGCCGCTGATCTTCAGCGCGCTCAGGACCTTGGGGTGGGCCGGGTCGCTGACATCCACGGTGAACAGCGGGTCCACGTTGCGGAAGGTGGTGAAGTAGGCGATCTCCCCGTCAAAGCGGGCGGAGTAGACCCGCTCCCCCTCCGCCAGGTCGGTGACGCTGCCCAGGAGGTTCAGGTCCCCGTCCAGGATGTACAGGCCGCTGCTGGGCTTGCTCTCCTCCCACTGGTAGTTGGTGAAGTTGTAGCGGGAATCCTCATAGACCCGGTAGACGCTCTCGTTGCGGGTGGTGACGATGCGGAGATTGCCCTGGTAGGCGTCGGCGGAGAACTGGCTGTCCAGATAGCCGGGCACCTTGCCCCCAGCCACGAAGCGCAGCCCCTCGGACAGGTCGAAGCGGTAGATGGCGGTGTTGCTGCTGTCCCTGTGGCTGGTGACGGTGTAGACGCTCTCGGTGTACGTTCCCGTCTCCTGGTTTTCCCAGACGCTGCCCATGACGTAGAGGCTGTCCGCGCTCATGTAGACCTGGTCACCGGAGCCCAGCAGGGACTGGCTGTCCAGCAGCGCGGCAGAGGGAATGTCATAGACGCTGACCACCACATACTCGTTGGACTTGTCCCCGCAGAGGTAGATGCGCCCGGCGGGCAGGGGCTCCGTCTTGCCGTCCCGGTAGAGGCAGGGGACGTAGGTCTCCGGCTCGTCTTCGTCGTAGCTGTAGACCCACTGGCTGCTGATCACATAGAGCCGCCCGTCCAGCAGGCGGGAGGACAGGAGGTTGCCGTCCTGACCCAGGGAGGTCAGCAGCTTCGGCGCGGCGGGGTTGCTGACATCGTAGAGGTCCACGCAGCAGTACTGCTCGTTTTCCCAGGTCCAGCCCTCCTCGGTCTGGGCGCCGGAGTAGGCGGAGTAGTTGGAGAGAATCGCCAGACGGCTCTCGCTGACGTACATCTCCCGGGGGCTCTTGGTCTTGCTGTCATAGCGGTACTGCTTGCCGCTGCCGGTCTCGTTGTACTCGGACTCGCCCACCTTGGTGCGGGAGACGACCGCGGAGCCCTTGCCCGCAGCACGGATGACCGTGAGCTGGTACTCCCCGTTCAGGACGTAGATGTACTGCCCGTCCGTCTTCACGATGTCGCCCTCGTCGATGCCCTCCACCTGGACGTTGGTGCCGGACACGTCCTCGTCGCCGCTGGCGGCGGAGTTGGTGGCCGTGGTGGCTTTTTCGGTGGGCGCGGGCACTTCGGCCTCCAGGCTGTCCGCTTCCTCGTCCACGGCCATGCCGCCCCGGCCTCCGCTGCTGGCTTTCAGGCTGCTCAGCACCTCGCCGTAGTTGGCGGCCAGCTTCACGTCCGGGCGCGGGGGCAGCGGCGTGGCGCTCTCAATGCGCACGGTGTGGCTGGCCTCGTCATAGCTGACCTTGAAGTTCAGCCGGGGGCCCAGCTCCGCCAGTTTGAAGTAGTTGTAGCCGCCGATGTTCCAGACGGACAGGCCCTCCACCGCCGCGCCGTCGATGACCACGGTCTGGCGGCTGAGCTGGGCCTGGCGGGACAGGTCCTTTCCGTCCTCCGGCAGCTCCGTGCCCAGGGGCTCATAGCTCCGCCCCCGGACGATCAAAACCTGCCCGCGCTCCGCGTCATAGTCCACGGAAAAGCGGCTCTCCGTCTCCCGCAGGAGCATGGCCAGGTCCCGGAGCCGGAAATAGTTGTAGCCGTCCACGTTGTAGGCCACGCAGCGCACCGGCTCCCCGTCCACCGTCAGCGCCTGGCTGCTGACGACGATCGCCGCGTCGGCCAGCGCCAGGGGCACCAGCGTCAGCGCCAGCGCCAACACCAGCAGCAGGGCCATCAGTTTCTTCATTTCGTTCCCCTCCCAATTTTAGTTGTTTTGATATGGATCGCTCCATTCACGCCCTATGACGGAGCGGAGGGGAAAAAGTTCCCGTCATTCCGCGCTTTCCAGCGGAAAAGAGCTGTCCATGCGCCAGACGCCGCTGCTGCCGTCGGCCCGGCGCAGCCAGATGGACTCCCATTTGGCCGAGCCGCTGTCGTCAAAGCGCAAAAGGCCGGAGGTGCCCCGCCAGCTCACGGCGGGCAGCCGGGCCAGCAGGTCGGCCTTGTCCGCGCTGCCGGCGCTGCGCATGGTCTCCATCACCAGGTCGTAGGCGTCCCCGGCCAGGGCGGTGAGGGTGCTGTTGCCCAGGAAGCCGCCGTTGAGCTGCAAGGCTTCCTCGTCCTCCTCCAGATAGGCCCGCAGGCCTTCCGCGTAGCTCCCGCCGTCCGGGATGCGGCAGTAGACCGTGGCGTAGAGCCGCAGCCCGTTGCCGGACATGGCGGCGGGCACCCGGGGGTCGTCGATCCGGTGGGTGCCGTAGACGGGCAGGGAGAAGCCCATCGCGTCGGCCTGGTGGGCGGCCAGGGCGGTCATGGCCGGGCTCAGGGAGAGGAAGACCGAGTGGCAGCGGAAGGTCTCCGAGCGCTGGAAATAGATGCTCAGGTCCTCCGCGTCCGTGCGGACCTCGTCCTGGAACAC
Organism: Oscillospiraceae bacterium; assembly: GCA_017538775.1. Lineage (GTDB taxonomy): Bacteria > Bacillota > Clostridia > Oscillospirales > Oscillospiraceae > RGIG7114. Next base: position 5,114 of record JAFYIF010000190.1, read on the forward strand.
CGTGCCGCCCAGACCCTCATAGGCGCTGCGCATCCGCGCCGAGAGCTCGCTCCACTCCCCCTCCGCCTGGCTCATGATGTAAAGCGGCGCGCCGCTGCTGCGGTCCCAAATCAGGGCGGCCAGCGCGTCGAACTCCTGCTGCTCGGTCAGGCAGAGGCGGAAGGCGTAGCTGCCCATGCCGGTCAGCGCGTCGCCGGTGCAGCCCACGCCGATGAGGGCGATGCCGTTTTCCTCGAACATCGGTCCCACCGCCAGGCTGAGTTCGGAGTCGTAGGCCCCGATCACCACACAGACATCCTGCTCCACCAGATAGGCCGCGGCCTCAATGGCGGACTGGACCGTGCTGCCGCAGTCGGCCACCACCAGTTCCATGTCGTACTCCTCCCGGTTCAGCGTCAGGCTGGGCGTCAGGGAGTGGGCATAGCGCACGCCCAGCAGCTCCCGCCGCCCCTCCGGGGTGCACTTGCCGGTGAGCGGCTCCAGGACCCCGATGCGCACCGTGTGGCGCAGCGGCGCCTCCGGTTTTTTCTCCCCGCAGGCCGCCATTGTCAGCGCCAGCGCGAGGGCCAGCATGAGCGAAATGATTTTTTTCACAAAAGACTTCCTCCTGTCTCTCTGGGTTCACAGCATCACGGGGCAACAGCGCCAGTCCCGGCCGCCGCCCCGCTCGGCGGGGTCCGGGCAGCCCAGGACATAGACATCCTCCGCCGCGGCACATAGGGCGAAGACGCGCCGGGCCGGGTCCGGCAGCCGCCGCCCGGCGGCGGCTTTCGTCACCAGGGGCAGCATGCAGCGCGTGCGGAGCGCGGCCAGGTGC
>JAFYIF010000191.1 GCA_017538775.1 Oscillospiraceae bacterium
CGTTTCTTATGCGATTGCGACGACCAGCGCAAGGGCCTCCTCCACGCTGAGCGGCGCGTCCGCCAGCACGGCGTAGGTGTAGCCGCCGTTGGTCCAGAGCGCCACGTGGACGCCGTCTTCCGCGCTTTTCAGCGTGATGTCCAGCGCGCCGACGGAGGCCGTCTGCTCCGTGTAGACGTTGTAATCCCCGCTGATGTCCTCGCTGCCCGGCGCTTTTCGGATCGTCAGGCGGTCCTCCTCATTCCGGTACTGCACCTGGATCATGCTGCCGTTCATCACCTGGATCTCCGTCTCCGGATAGCCGTCCATGGCCTCCGGCGCGGACAGGGGGAAGCCCGCGGCGGCCGCCGCCGCGTCCAGGCTGCCGTAATCCACAAAGGGATTTGCGATCTGCGCGAGGGGTTCCGCATCTTCGGCCTCCGCCTCCAGGAAGGGCACGGTCTCCGTCACCGTCGCCCGGCCGGACAGATCCACATAGAGGTAGAGCAGGGCGTAGTAGAACTCCGCGGGATCCGGGTTGATCCGGCACAGGACGCAGAAGTTCTGCCCCGCCACGACCTGGCTGCTGAGCAGGGCCAGCGGCTCCATGGCCGGGTCGTTCAGCTGCGAGAGCGCCGTGGACACATCCTCCGTCAGCACCGGGGACTCCGCCGGAAACCAGCCCCCGGGCAGCTCGTTCAGGTCGGTGGCCCGCCCGGAATCCAGCACCTTCGTCAACTCCACGCTGCCGTCCAGCGCCTCATACAGGTATACGATGGCATAGGTCTCCACGGCCTCGGGCACGACGAAAGCCATGCGGCAAAGCAGGGCGTAGTTGGTGCCGCTCACCACCTGACTGCCCAGATAGGCGACAGGGATAAAACTTGCCCCCACCAGACCGTCCAACGCCCGCTCCAGCTTCGCGTTCAGCTCCACCGTCACCGTGGGGTCCGCAGCGCGGACCCAGCCGCCCGGCAGCGTTTCGGCCTCTTCCGCGCCCTCCGGCTCCGCAGGGGCGGGGCTGTCCTGCCCGCAGGCAGCAAAAGCGAGAACGAAAACCGCGCACAGCAGCAGAGAGATCAACTTCTTCATGTGTATGCACCATCCTTTTTTGTTTGATATGGGCTACCGGTATCAAAATACAACGAATTCTCCCCGCTGTCAACGATGAGCCGAAAGAAAAACCCCGGAAAACCGTGAGAGGTTCCGGGGTTTTGCATGGATCGAGATAAAACTCAGCGCTTGCTGAACTGCGGGGCGCGGCGGGCTGCCTTCAGACCGTACTTCTTGCGCTCCTTCATTCTGGGGTCGCGGGTCAGGAAGCCGGCGGCCTTGAGGGGGGCGCGGTAGGCGGGGTCGAGGAGCAGGAGGGCGCGGGCGATGCCGTGGCGGATCGCGCCGGCCTGGCCGGAGACGCCGCCGCCGGAGACGGTGCAGTCGATGTCCACCTTATCGGTGAGGCCCAGGCTGTTCAGGGGCTGGCGGACGATGAGCTTCAGGGTCTCCAGACCGAAGTACTCGTCGATGCAGAGGCCATTGATGCTGATGCTGCCGCTGCCGCCGGGGATGAGATGCACGCGGGCGACAGAGGACTTGCGACGGCCGGTGCCGTACAGATAGGGGCGCTTGCTCACATAAGTTGCCATAGTTGTCTACCTCTCCTTCTTCAGCGATCCCAGGCTTCGGGCTTCTGGGCGGCGTGCTTGTGCTCGCTGCCGCGATAGACCTTCAGGCGGGTGAGCTGGTCGGCGCCCAGCTTGTTCTTCTGGAGCATTCCCTTGACGGCCAGGTTCATGGCCAGTTCGGGACGCTTGGCCATCAGGTCCTTGTACTTGACCTCTTTCAGCCCGCCGATCCAGCCGGAGTGGCGGCGATAGTACTTCTGCTCCAGCTTCTTGCCGGTCAGGACGGCCTGCTCCGCGTTGACGACGATGACGAAGTCGCCGCAGTCCACATGGGGGGTGTAGATGGGTTTCAGCTTGCCGCGCAGCAGATCGGCGGCCAGCGCGGCGGTCTTGCCCAGGGGCTTGCCCGCAGCATCCAGGACGTACCATTTGCGTTCAATGGTCTCCTTGCTTGCCATGGTAGTTGACATGGATCGTTCCTCCAAAGTATCGTAAAAATAGTATTGACGATGAAAGTGCGCGGAAAACGCGCTTAATCTTTATAGCACAGGCCCGACCGATTGTCAACAGCTTTTTTGATTTTTGAAATTTACTCCCGGAACAGCTCGCGTTTTCACCGTTTTCCTTTGATTTTCTCCCGTATGCTCGATTTCATTTTTTCAAGGCACGGCGCGCTCATTTCCCCTTCCAGACGCCGGGCAGGGCCAGGGCCAGCATGGGGTAGATCTCCAGACGCCCGATGAGCATCGTCACGGTCAGCACCAGCTTGGAGAAGTCGGAGAAGCCCGCGTAGGTCTCCACAGCGCCGACGGAGCCCAGGCCGGGCCCCACGTTGCTCATGCAGCTCAGAGCGGCGGAGAAGTTGGTCTCGAAGCTGAAGCCGTCCACGCTGATGAGGAAGCCCGCCGCCGCCACGGTGAGGAAGTAGATCAGCAGAAAGCCGTCCACGCTGCGCACGGTGGGTTCGTCCACCCGCTCCCCGTCCAGGTGGACCAGGCGCACGGCGTTGGGGTGGACCGCCCGGTAGAGGCTGCGAAAGGCGGACTTGAACAGCAGCTGCACCCGCACCACCTTCATGCCGCCCCCGGTGCTCCCCGCGCAGGCCCCCATGAACATCAGCAAAATGATCAGGCTGCGGGAGATCTGGGGCCAGATATCGAAGTTGGTGGTGACGAAGCCGGTGGTGCTCATGATGCTGACGGTGGTGAAGGCGCAGTGCCGCAGCCCCTCCCAGCCGTCCGGGAAGCGGGTGTTCACGAAGAACAAGAAGGTGGCAAAGGCGAAGACCCCGGCGAAGCAGTGCAGCTCCGAGCTGCGCAGGGCCTTCTTCACCTGCCGCAGCAGCAGGAGGAAATAGACGTTGAAATTGACGCTGAACAGGAACATGAAGACGATCAGCACCCACTGGGCATAGGGGCTGTAGGAGGCGGCGGAGTCGTTGCGGACGGTGAAGCCGCCGGTGCCCGC
>JAFYIF010000018.1 GCA_017538775.1 Oscillospiraceae bacterium
AGGCTGAGGAAGGGAGGGTGAAACTGAAAACTCAAGAATGAAAAATGCTATATCAGTCTGAATTCTTCAGTTTTCAGTTTTCATCGTTTCGTCCCAGAACTTCCGGAAGGCTGTCGGCAGGGCGATTTCCTGCTCCAGCTCGTCCGCCGTCACCCAGACGAAGCGGTCCGGCATTTCCCGGCATTGGAGGTACACGCCGTGCATCTCCCACTCCACGTGGGTGAAGACGTGTTCCATCCGGCGCTCCCGCTCCAGCGCTGTGGGGGCGGCGCCCCAGGCGGCGGCCTGGTCCAGCGCGGCCTGGGGGTCCAAGTTGCCGGGGACGTTGGGCCACTCCCAGAGGCCCGCCAGCAATCCCCTGGCCGGGCGGCGGCGCAGCGCCCAGCGGGTCCCGCAGCGCAGGAGGAACACCGTCAGGGTCTCCCGCCGCCGGGGCCGCTTTTGCAAGCGGACCGGCAGGCTGCGCCAGTCGCCCTCCGCCGCTGCGCAGCCGTCCGCCAGGGGGCAGGCGGCGCAGGCGGGCGCGCCGTTGGGCAGACAGACCGTGGCCCCCAGCTCCATCAGCGCCTGGGTGAAGTCGCCGCAGTGTCCGGGGGGATAGACGGCCGCCAGGCCCTCCCGCCAGGCCCTCCGCGTGCTTGCGGCATCGACGCAGCGGCGGTCCCCGGTCAGGCGGCTCAGCACCCGCAGCACGTTGCCGTCCACCGCCGGGGTGGGCTGTTCAAAACAGATGCTGGCCACGGCCCCCGCCGTGTAGTCCCCCACCCCCGGCAGGGCGCGGATGGCGGCGTAGTCCGAGGGGAAGACCCCGCCGTGCCGCTCCACGATCTCCTCCGCCGCCCGGTGCAGGTTGCGGACGCGGCTGTAGTAGCCCAGGCCCTCCCAGAGCTTGTGCAGCTGCCCCTCCTCCGCCGCCGCCAGCGCGGGGATGTCCGGCAGCGCCGCCAGAAAGCGGGCGTAGTAGTCCCGCACGGCCTCCGCCCGGGTCTGCTGCAGCATCACCTCCGACAGCCAGACATGGTAGGGCTCCCGGTCCCGCCGCCAGGGGAGGTCCCGGGCGTGGGTCTCAAACCAGGGCAGCAGCCGGGCCGCCAGCTCTTCCAGCTGCGTCTGCCCGGCGCGTTCCGCTTCCCGCATCCCGCTTTTCCCCCTTCCCGCCGTCTTTTTCCGCCGCATTATAGCACCCCCGGGGCCCGGAGACAAGGCCGGGACCGGGGTCTTTGCAGATTTTGGAGGAAAAAGTCAAAACCCCTCTTGCGCATTGTGAACTGACGTGATAAAATGACATATCTTTGTATATATTGTTTTCTGCGTTAAAATAATCACGAGAGGGGGTCCACGCATGAAGAAGCCATACATTTCTAAGAATGTCATCCAAAGAATGCCGCGCTATCTCCGAACCCTCACAGAACTCCAGAAGGAGGGCACCAACCGTGTTTCCTCCGGCGAGCTGGGCGCCCGGCTGGGGCTCACGCCCAGTCAGATCCGGCAGGATTTCTCCTGCTTCGGCGGATTCGGCCAGCAGGGTTACGGATACAACGTCAAAACCCTGCGGGACGAGATCGCCGCCATCCTCGGCATGGACCGGGGCTATCAGATGATCCTGGTGGGTACCGGCAAGATCGGTCAGAGTCTGCTGGAAAACTTCGACTTTGAAAGCTGCGGCTTCAAGCTCCGGGCGGCCTTTGACATCCGCCACGACCTCATCGGCGAGGACATCTGCGGCGTGCCGGTGCTGGATTGCAGCGAGATGGAGGACTTCATCCGCAACAACGGCATCCATGTGGCCGTGCTGTCCACCACCCGGGGCGGGGCGCAGCGGGTGGCCGACGCGCTGATCGCCGGGGGCATCCGGGCCATCTGGAACTTCACCGAATGCGAACTCAGCCCCGGGGAGAGCGACGTGATCATCGAGAGCATCCACTTTTCCGAGTCCCTGCTGCGGCTGGGCTATCACCTGAGCAACGGCGCTTCCGCCTGAGCGGAACCGTTATTTTTACCACGCCCTGTCCGGGCAAAGGAGGCATTTCCCTTGCGTATTTCCATCTTCCAACGGCACAAAACCCCAGGCGCGCGAACCCGCGCCCTGCGGCGGGGAACGGCTGCGCTGCTCTCCGCCCTGCTGCTGACCGGCGCGGCTTCCGCCACGGCGGGCAGCCGCCAGGACCCCTTCGTCTCCCGCAGTTACATCCAGGAGCAGCTTCTGCCCCAGGCCGGTGCACGCTTCGCCCAGCTCGTCAGCACCCGGCTGCAGGAGCTGCGGGAACAGCGCCGGGGCGTACAGCTGCTGACCCTCAGCGCCCCCCAAAGCCTGAGCCTGCACGCCGGCGAACAGCTCACAGTGCTCCAGGGCACGATCAACCTGAAGGCCCTGAGCGGCGAGCTGGTGGACGTGAGCGAGGGGACCAGCTTCCAGCAGGGCGTGGGCTGGGGCGCGCACCGCTACATTCTGGTGGGCGACAGCGCCTGGGCCGACGTGCCCCAGTGGGCCGTGATCCTGGTCTCCGTCTCCGCCTCCCTGGACGACGGCAGCCCCTTTTCCGATGTGGACCGGAATGACTGGTTTTTCTCCGACGTGGTGCAGGCCGTCCGGCGCGGGCTGATCAACGGCATGGACGCCAGCCGCTATGCCCCCGCCGGGACCCTGACCCTGGCCCAGTGCGTCAAGCTGGCCGCCTGTATGCGCCAGCTCAAGACCGAGGGCGCGGTCAGCCTCCGCGCCGCCGGGGACGGGGCCTGGTACCGCAGCTACGCGGACTGGGCGCTGGAACAGGGCATCCTGCTGGAGGAAGCGGAGGACTATGACCGCACGGTCAGCCGCCGGGACTTTGTGACGCTGTTCTCCCGGGCCCTGCCCATGGACGGCGAGGCCGTCAATACCATCCCCGACGGGGCCATTCCCGACGTGGCGGCGGAGGACCCGGGGGCCGCGGAGATCTACGCCTTTTACCGGGCGGGCATTCTGGCCGGTTACACCCCGGACGCCGTCCACGCGGCCCACGCCTTTGACCCGGAGGGCACCGTCTCCCGGGCGGAGGTGGCGGCCATCATGAACCGGATGTTCGACGCGGAGGCGCGTGTCCGCTTCAGCATGGAGCTTCCGGTGGAGGAAACGGAGCCGCCGGTGGAGGAAACTGTGCCTCCTGTGGAGGAAACTTCGCCGCCGGTGGAGGAATCTCAGCCTCCTGTGGAGGAATCCCAGCCGCCGGTGGAGGAAACCGTGCCTCCTGTGGAGGAAACCGTGCCTCCTGTGGAAGAAACCGCGCCTCCTGTGGAAGAAACGCAGCCGCCGGTGGAGGAAACTGCGCCTCCCGTGGAGGAATCTCAGCCTCCCGTGGAGGAAACCGCGCCTCCCGTGGAGGAAACGCAGCAACCGGTGGGGGAAGACAGCTCTCCCGTGAACCGGCCGCAGCAGCCCTGAGGCGCTCTGGACCCATTGCCACAGCGAGGTATCCCCATGTCTGAACCCATTGCGGCCATTGCCACCGGACTTGTTCCGGCGGGCATCGGCATTCTTCGGCTCTCCGGCGACGGAGCGCTCGCGCTGGCCCAGCGGGTGTTCCGCCCCTTCCACGGCGCGCCCATGGGCCAGCGGCGCGACCGGGAGCTGGTCTACGGCGCGCTGGTGGACGCCGGGGGAGAGACCCTGGACCTCTGCCTCTGCACCGTCTCCCGGGGGCCCCACAGCTACACCGGCGAGGACTGCGCCGAGTTCCAGTGCCACGGCTCCCCGATGGTGCTGCGGCTGGGGCTGGACGCCCTCTGCGCCGCCGGGGCGCGGCTCGCCAGGGCGGGAGAGTTCACCCGCCGCGCCTTTCTGAACGGGCGCATGGACCTGGTGCAGGCGGAGGCGGTCATCGACCTGATCCACGCCGAGAGCGCCCTGGCCGCCCGGAACGCGGCGGGGCAGCTGGGCGGGGCCATTCTCCGCCGGACCGACGCGGTTTACGAGCGTCTGCGGGAGATCTCCAGCCACTATCACGCGGTGGTGGACTTCCCCGACGAGGACGTGGAGGACTTCACCCTCCAGGCCTACGCGGACGCGCTCCGGCGCGCCGAGGCGGAGCTGGCAAGGCTGGAGGCCAGCTTCCAGCGCAGCCGGATGCTGACCGGCGGCGTGCCCACCGCCATTGTGGGACGGCCCAACGCCGGGAAAAGCTCCCTGCTGAACGCCCTGCTGGGCTATGAGCGGGCCATTGTGACCGAGGTGCCGGGCACCACCCGGGACACCATCGCCGAGCGCTGCGAGCTGGGCGGGGTCTTGCTGCGGCTCATCGACACCGCCGGACTGCGGGAGACCGCCGACGCGGTGGAGCGCATCGGCGTGGAGCGCAGCCGGGCGGCCATGGCGGAGGCGGAGCTGGTGCTGCTGCTGTGCGACGGCAGCGCCCCTTTCACCGAGGCGGACGCGGCGCTGCTGCGGGAGGCGGAGGGGACCGCCCCCACCCTGCTGCTGCGCAGCAAGTGCGACCTGCCCCAGGCGCCCTGGCCCGAGGCGGCGGCGGAGCGCGCCCTGCCCCTCTCCGCGCTGACCGGGGACGGGCTGGAGGCTTTGTCCCGGGCCGTGGCGCAGCTGCTGCCAGCACCGGAGACCCGCGCCGCCGGGGAGATCCTCACCAGCGCCCGCCAGGCCGAGGCCGTGGGCCGGGCGCGGGAGAGCGTGGCCGCCGCCCGGGAGGCCATGGAGGCCGGCTTTCCCCCGGACGCCGTGCTGACCGAGACCGAAGCGGCCATGGAGGCCCTGGGCGAGCTGAGCGGAAGGAGCGTCCGCTCCGATGTGACCGAACAGATCTTTTCGCGCTTCTGCGTGGGGAAATGAGCGCGAGACAGAAAAAGGACCGACCCGTTTTTTTGTGGGTCGGCCTTTTTTATGGGCATTTTTCCGTTTAATCCGCCGGGTGCAGCGTCTCCAGCCGGAAGTCGGCGCTGCCGCAGCGTTTGCAGCGGAGGCGATGGGGGCTTCCGCTCTGGAGCACTTGGACGATCTTGCCCGCCCGGAGGTAGATGCTCTCCTGCCCGCAGCGCTTGCATACCACCCGGTATCTGGCCTGCTCCATTCTCGCTTCCCGCAGGGCTTGGTCGGGGCGGACCGTGGCCCGGGGGGTGCAGCCCACCTCCCGGCAGGCGGCTTTCCAGACCGCGTCGTGGCCGTGGTCGCTGCCCGGGTCCCGGAGCCAGACCAGGGCGTGGGCGTACTCGTGGCGGGCGGTGTCCCAGAACAGGTCCTCCCGGTCCAGCACGAACGCGGAGATCTCGATGCTGGGCGGCGGGCCGGGGCGGAACAGGCCCAGGCGGCCCCTGGCCCGGGCGGAGATGCGCAGCACGATGCCCCGGGTGTCCACGCCGCAGCGCGCATCCAGCCGGGCGTACTCCCGGCGCAGGTCCATCAGGCCGTAGCGCATGGCCGTCACCGCATGGCCCAGTTGTCCAGGCCAGGCACCGCCGCGTCGGTCAGGGGGAGCAACCGGGCGTCGTCCTCCCCGGGCACCGCCCGAAGGGCGGAGAGGGCGGCGTTCAGGTTGCCGCTGCCCACGGAGAAGGCCACCCGGTCAAAGAGCTTGAAAAACAGCTCCAGGTCCTGCCCCACCAGGGCGCTTTGCAGGTGCAGCAGGGCCTCGCTCTCCACCTGGACGGAGATCCGGAGGTCCAGCGCGTCCGCCTCCTCCCGCAGAAACAGGGCCAGGGAGGACACGGCGGCCACCGGGTCCGGTACGGCGGTCATGGCGCTGGAATAGGACAGGGCCGTGCTGCTGGGCAGACTGAGGCCGTCGAACAAAATCTCGTCAAAGCCCAGCTCCTTCAGCTCGTGCATCAGGTCGGCCAGGTAGTCCCGGGTCACGGCGTGGAAGGGGTCCAGCCAGGCCCTGCCGTTTTGCAGGTAGACGCCGTTGCCGGACTGGTTGCGCAGGGCGACGGTGCTGTAGCGGGTGGCCATGGCGTTGTCCACCAGGGCGCTGAGGCGGGCGATCAGGTACACGTCCCGGGCCTTGAGCTTTTCCACCGGCTCGCCGATGGAGAGGCTGCCGTTGACGCGGTAACTGTCGGCGATGGACAGGAAGCTCTGATAGCTCAGCAGACCGGAGGCGGGTTTCAGCTCCAGGATCAGGGCGTCATAGTCCCCCATGCCCACGGTCAGGCCCTCCAGTCGGGCCTGACTCAGCCCGGTGGAGGCCAGGAAGCGGCCTCGGATCACCCGCGGCGCGTCCCGCTGGTAGGAAGGGACCGCAGAGAAATCCGTCTTGTCCACCACGATCTCCACCTCCACCGGGGAGAAGGAGGCCGCCGGATTTTCCGGCTCCGCTCCGGCGCTCAGGTCCTCGGCCTGTTCGGCGGGCAGACTCAGGCCCAGCGTCTCCTTTTCATAGACCAGGAAGCGCTGGAGATAGAAAAACAGCCACAGCCCCAGCAGCAGCAGCGCCGCCAGCAGCAGCGCCGGGAGGCTGAGCAGCCAGCCGTGGCGGCGCTTGCTGCGGTATACGGAATGGGTATCGCCCCACATCGGCCCTTACTGCCTTTCCCGTTCCTCCAGCGCCGCGATCAGGGCCACGCGCCGGGCGTGGCGGCCCCCTTCAAAGTCGGTGCTCAGGAACGTATCGACGATCTTCTCCGCCAGGCCCTCCCCCAGCACCCTGGCCCCCAGGGCCAGCACGTTGGCGTCGTTGTGGCGGCGGGTGTACTCGGCGCTGTAGCAGTCGCCGCAGAGGGCGGCGCGGATGCCCTTGACCTTGTTGGCGGAGATGGAGATGCCGATGCCGGTGCCGCAGATGACGATGCCCCGCTCGGCCTCGCCCCCGGCCACAGCCCGCGCCACGGCCTCGCCGTAGATCGGGTAGTCGCAGCTGGCCTCGGAGTCGGTGCCGTAGTCCCTGTAGGCCAGGCCCAGTTCGTCCAGGTGTTTTTTGATCTGTTCTTTCAGGGCGTATCCGCCGTGATCGGAACCGATGGCGATCATGTTTCTTTCCTCCTATGCGTGTTGCTTGTTTTGTGAAATCAGAACGGCCAGCTGGGCAGCCATTTGAGAAAACTCTGTCCGAAGGCCCCGCTGACCGGAAGGCCCCGGAGGGCGGGATAGAACAGGATGAAGAGGGCGACGGACAGCGCAGCAAAGCCGATCAGCCAGCCCCGGCGTTGGGGTCTGCTCAGCTCGATCTGGCGGAAGACGTAGCCCAGGGCCAGCAGCAGGAAGACCGTGCTGGGGAAATAGTGGTACTCGAACACCGGGCGACTGACGAACATCCAGGGTACCAGCTGGGCCAGATAGCCCACCAGGATGAAAACGGCGGTCCGGTCCCGGCGACGGAGGGCCTGCCAGGCCACCGGGAGCATGGCCAGCAGCCCGCCCCAGCACAGCGCCGGGTTGACCCAGGCCCCGAAGGAGACGTGGGTGCTGTCGTCCGCGTATTGGAGATAGTAGAGGATGGGCCGGATGTCCAGCACCCACTGCCACCAGACCGAGGAATAGGGGTGGGAGCTGGAGACGCCGGAGTGGTAGCTGAACATATAGCGCTGGTTGTCCAGCACGATGTTGAGATAGTCCTTTGTCAGCAGCATCCCCGGGGCATGGAGGCCGCTGGCGGTGCCGTAGGGCCAGTAGCTGAGGTAATAAATCGTCGCCGGGACCGCGAGGAAGAACAGCGCCGACCAGAGGGCGGTCTGCACCGTCTCCCGCAGGAAGCCGCGCCCGGCCGTCTCCGGCGGGGTCTCCTCCCCTGCCCCGCTCCGGCGCAGGGCCTGGAAGCGCCAGAGCCGGTCCAGCAGCCAGAGCAGGGCCAGGCCCGCCCCGGCGTAGAGGCAAATCCACTTGCTGGCTACGCCCAGCCCGAAGAAGATGCCGGACAGAGCCAGCGGCGGCAGCCAGTCCCGCAGCCGCTCCCGCTCCGCGCGCAGAAAGAGCCAGAAAGCCAGGTACATCAGAATGATGAAGAACACCGCGTAGGAGTCGATGGTGGCGATGCGGGTCTGGACATAGTGCATGAAGTCGAAGGCGAAGACCGCTGTCAGGCAGATGGGGACTGTCTTGCCGCCGAACATCTTTTTCAGGAAGAAGTAGAGGGCGGGCAGCATCAGCACGCCGATCAGCGTCCCGGAAAAGCGCCAGCCGAAGGGGGTCATGCCAAAGAGGGCGATGCCCGAGGAGAGGATCAGCTTGCCCAGGGGCGGGTGGCTGATCTCATAGGGGTAGACATTTTCCAGATGCTCCAGGGCCGTGCGGGCGTGGTAGATCTCGTCAAAGTAGCTGGAGTTGGCGTAGTCGTAGTCCGCCGGGATCTCCTGCTGCTCGTCGAACAGTTCGTCGCAGCCCGCCGGCCAGCGCAGCTCCCCGGGGCCCAGCAGTCGGCCGTTCGCCCCGTAGATCGCCAGCTCGCCCAGCCAGAGTTCCGAGTCCGCGATCAGGCGGATGTATTTCACCTGCCTGGTCTCGTCCCGGTCGTAGTCCACGGTCTTCCATTTGAGCAGGTCGGCGTAGTGCTGCTCCAGCACCCCCACGTCGGTGAAGGTCTCCCCGTCCGTGGAGACCTGGACATAGTAGTTGCCGGTGTGCAGCCCGGTGAAGTAGCGCAGGGCCCGCAGCTCCTGCTCCTGGTCCAGCTCCACCAGGGCGTACTGGCCCCGCTCCTGAAAGCGGCACCAGGACTGGACGCCGTGGGTGTTGCCCAGGCCGGTGAAGGCCGTCACCGCGTAGGCGACCGTCAGCAGCCCCAGGGCCAGACTGTCCCAGCGGCTCCAGCGGCGGCTGTCCGCCGGGATGTCCAGGGCTTTGCTGCGCAGCATGGGCAGATAATTGGAGAGCGCCAGCAGGCAGAAGGCCAGGGTGGCGGCGGGGAACACATAGGTCAGGACGCTCATGGCTGGGTCTCCTCCTCTTGTCGCTGCGATGCGATGCGCCGCTTCCAGCAGCGGTGGCACATGGCGGTGTAGCTGTCGTTGCCGCCCAGCAGCACCTGGTCCCCCTCGGTGACCACGCGCCCGGCGCTGTCCAGGCGGGCGTTGACCGTGGCCTTGCGGCCGCAGCTGCAGATGGTTTTGATCTCGGCGATGCTGTCGGCCAGCTCCATCAGGCGCCGGGCCCCGGGGAAGAAGCGGGTGCGGAAGTCGGTGCGCAGGCCGAAGCACAGCACCGGCAGGTTTTCGTCGTCCACCAGGGTGCGGAGCTGGTCGATCTGGGCCGGGCTCAGGAACTGGGCCTCGTCGGCGATGATGACATCGTGACTCCCCGCCGCGTGATAGGCTTCGATGATGTCCTGCTCCGGGGTGATGACCTGGGCCCGGCAGCTCAGGCCGATGCGGCTGCGGACGATGTCCGCCCCGTCCCGGTCGTCCACGCTGGGCTTGATGAGCCAGACGCGCATGTCCCGCTCTTCATAGTTGAACTTTGTGATCAGCGCCTGGGCCGACTTGCTGGAACCCATGGCCCCGTATTTGAAATAGAGTTTGCTCATGGCCGCGCCTCCCCTCTCAGCCCTTCTGCGCCGGAGCCGTCTCCGCCAGGAAGGCCCGGATGCGGGCCAGGACCATCTCCAGGGCCACGGTGTTGCGGCCTCCCCGGGGGATGATCAGGTCCGCCCGGCGCTTGCTGGGCTCCACAAAGCGCTCATGCATGGGCTTGACCGTGCTCAGATACTGGTTGGTGATGCTCTCCAGGCTGCGGCCCCGGTCGCGCATGTCCCGGGTGATGCGCCGCAGGATGCGCTCGTCCGCGTCCGCGTCCACGAAGAGCTTGATATCCATCTCCTCGCTGAGCCGCCGGTCCGCAAAGATCAGGATGCCCTCCACCACCAGCACCCGGGCAGGGCGGATGATCCGGGTCTCCTTCGTGCGGTTGTGGGCGCTGAAATCATAGACCGGGGACTCCGCCCGCTCCCCCCGGCGCAGGGCCCGCAGGTGGCGCAGGAACAGCTCGTTGTCGAAGGCCTCCGGATGGTCGTAGTTCAGGCGGCAGCGCTCCTCAAAGGGCATGTTGTCGTGGGCCTTGTAATAGCTGTCGTGGTGCAGGACCGCCACGTCCCTGCCAAACTCGGCGACGATCCGTCTTGTGATGGTGGTCTTGCCGCTGCCGGTGCCCCCGGCGATGCCGATGGTCAGAATCTCCATGTCCGCGCCGTGCCTCTCTCTCCGTTCTCCCGGATGCGATTTTTCCCATTATAGCACGCATGAGCCACGGATGCAAATTGACTTTTCCGCTTTTGGCGCTATAATGAAGAAAACAAAATCCATATGGAGGTGCGCCATGAGCATTCCCACCCCGCACATCACCGCCCGGCAGGGCGAGATCGCCAAAACCGTCCTGATGCCCGGCGACCCGCTGCGCAGCAAATTCATCGCCGAGACCTTCCTCACCGAGCCCGTGCTGGTCAACAACGTCCGGGGCGTTCAGGGCTACACCGGCACCTGGAAGGGCGTCCCCGTCACCGTCATGGCCTCGGGCATGGGCATTCCCGCCATCGGCATCTACAGCTGGGAGCTGTATTCCGAGTACGGCGTGGAGAACATCATCCGCATCGGCTCCGCCGGGAGTTTGCAGGACGACCTGCACGTGATGGACCTGGTCTTCGCCCAGGGGGCCTGCACGGACAGCAACTTCGCCCACCAGTTCGCCCTGCCCGGCACCTTCGCCCCGCTGGCCGACCATACCCTGCTGTCCGCCGCCCTCCGCTGCGCGGAAGTCAGCGGCGTGGCCCCCCGGGTGGGCAACATTTTGAGCTCCGACAACTTCTACAACGACGGCTCCGACGGCCCGGACCCCTGGCGGAAGATGGGCGTGCTGGCCGTGGAGATGGAGTGCGCCGGGCTGTACATGACCGCCGCCCGCCTGGGCAAGCGGGCCCTGGGCATCCTCACCATCTCCGACCACCTCTATCTGCCGGAGTCCCTCTCCGCCGAGGAGCGCCAGAACTCCTTCACGCAGATGATGGAAGTGGCTCTGGACACCGCCGTGGAGATGGCCGCCCGCTGAGCGAATCCACTGCCCTTGCAGCTTCCAAAGTGCCGTCCGCTTTTTTTGGCGAACTGACGAAAATCGCTGCGGGGTGGAATTGTGCGCCCATGCCCTTGATTTTCCTGTCGGGGAAATGCTATAATGTGCTGGACGTTTTCTGCGTTCAGGTGTACAAAAATACCAAATGAAAAACGGAGGAATGCAACCATGAAAAAGACCCTTGCCCTGCTGCTGGCGCTGGTC
>JAFYIF010000192.1 GCA_017538775.1 Oscillospiraceae bacterium
AACGCCGATGTCAATGGCGACGGGATCCTGAACGCTTCGGATGTTGATGCGCTCCGGCATTGGTTGGCGGGGGACCGGAAGGGAAATGCCACTTCCGCCGCGTTGGACGGCGATCTTGCACACTACACAGTGCTGTCCGCATCCGTGAACGAGAACGGAGTCTCCGCTGTCTCCTTTCAATATGGTACCAGTACGCTGGGCAGGGCGCTGACCTGCTGGTGCCTTTCGCCGGAAACCTGGGACAGGACGGTGCTCCTGAATTTTGAGATACATGGGTTCGAGGATGAATATGAGAGGGACGGCGCTGTACTCGTCGCCCTCGCGCATGAACTGATCGAGACTTTCTCGTTTCAATCCGACCTGCATGGTTGTCGCCTCCTGGTGATACCGGAGTGCAACCCCGATGGACTGGAGGCAGGGACGACCAACAACGGCTTTGGAAGATGCAACGCCGAGGAGATCGATTTGAACCGGGACTTTGACGCTTCGCACATCGCGTATACCTGCCCCAGGAACTATTCCCCCGCGCCGTTTTCGGCGGTGGAGAGCAGGGCGATGCGCGACCTTGTCCTGCGTTGCCATCCTGCCGTGGTCATCGATTTCCACGGCTGGGAGAACTGCACGATCGGCAGCAGCGCGCTTGCGGAGGCTTTCTCCCTGCATGTCGGCCTGAATCACAAGAACGTGCTGACCGAGAACGCGCACGGCTATTTCAGCTATTGGGCGCAGCTTCAGGGCGCGGAGGCGCTTCTGGTCGAGTTCCGGAATTCCTCCAGCGTGGACGCCGACGCGCTTTGTGCCGCCGTGGAGGAAATCCTGGCGGGGAACTACGGGAGCGGCGCGACTGCATACTCAGTGGACGAAGCGTACGCGCGCTACCCGAATATCCAGGCATACGCCAAAGACCGAGGCCGCGTGATTGTGCAGCGGGAAGTCGGCGGGAGCGAGCTCTCCTACGGCTATATCGACGGAGCCAACGACTGCTGTACGATCCGGCAGGTCTATGAGAATGGCTGGTGCAAGGTGTTGTATCCCTTGACCAACGGGTATACCAAGACCGGCTTCTGCAAAGTAGAGAGCTTCTTTGACACGGCGGACGCGGTCACGCCCTATCAGTGTACGGTTCCCGCCAATACGCCGATCTATCGGGACCGGGAGCGCAGTGTCCGGATCGGCTCCGTCTGGTCCACGGACATCTTCACGGTCATCGCGGAAACGGAGGGGCTTTGCCAGATCATCTATCCCCTGGATTCCGGCGGCTATAAGCTGGGCTGGATCGAGGCCTCGCTGCCCGGACAGAACAGGAGCTATCCCGCACCGTTTCCCGCCTGTTCCGTCAGCAGCGTTGCGGGACGCCCAGGCGACATCGTGACCGTTCCGATCGTCATAAGCGGGGAACCGGAGCTTGTCGCCGCCAGGCTGCGGATCGGCTATGACCAGCACGTCCTGACCCTGACGGAGGCAAAGGACGGAGGGCTCCTCGGTAGCAATCAGTTTTGCGAGGACAGGAGCGCGTGTCCCTATACCGTGCTCTGGGAGAATGGCAAAAGGACCGGAAACATACGCGTAAACGGCACCCTGCTGACCCTGCGCTTCCGAATCTCCCCGGACGCTGCGGCGGGAACGTATCCGATCACGCTCTCCGGCGTCGCGGATGATTTCTATGACGTTGACCTGAACACGGTCTCCATCCTGCTCCGGAGCGGGTCGGTGACTGTTTCGGGGGCGGGCTGCCTCCGCGGAGACGCCAACGGGGACGGGACAGTCGATAGCCGGGACACGGTCTATCTGTTACGATACCTGGCGGGCTGGACGCTGCCGGAGGCGATGCCGGAGGCGATGGACGTGGACGCAAACCAAGGTATCGACAGCCGGGACGCGGTGCATCTGCTGCGGTATCTGGCGGGCTGGGATATAGAATTACATTGAGGAGGCTGATTGTATGAAGCGAAAAACACGACTGGTCAGTTTGGTCACGGTGCTTTGCCTTTGCCTGATGCTGTTTCCGATCTTATCGGTGGAAGCAGAGGCGGCAAACGTATCCGTGCAGTTCGGGAACACTTCGGTATCGCTGGACTACGGTCCGGGGGATTATTTCACAGTAGATCACGGTCCCTGCCGGGTGCATCAATCCAATACGCTCAAATGCTACGGGTATGATATTTACGGCGCGAGCCAGTGCTTTGGCTATGCGCGATATGTCCAGCACATGCTGTTTCAGAAGGACAGCGGTAACAATCCCTCTGAGTTCTATCATGTGTCCGGAGCGGAAGTGGCCTATGGTTCTCTGACAGCGGAAAAGCTGAAGACGATCATGCTCAGCGGCAATGTAAAGCCCGGCGCGCATATTCGCACAAAGGGCAGTCAGCATTCCATGATCGTCACGCAGATCACAAGCACTGGCTTTTCCATCATCCAATGCAACGGACGCAACAACAACGAGTATTCCAACTATGAAGGGTGCCGGATCGGGACCTTTACCTATACCTGGGAAAGCTATGTTGCCGACAGCTACGGTCAGCGGGGAATCGATTACATAGAAATGCCCAAAAACTATAGCATCGACCCCGGAACGATCCCGCCCGCTCCCACTCCGGTCAACCATTCTGCCGATACGCGCTATCACGCATATCTCCCCTTCAGCACCTACGCGCTGGCAGCCTCCGGAAACATCGCGGTCTACGACGAGTATGGCAATCAGCTCTCCGACCGCTACATCACCGCGGAGACGGATCTATGCAGCATTCTCGCCATCTACACCGACGGCTGGTGCCAGGTGAAGTATCCGTCCTGCAGGGAAGCCTCCGGATACTTTACGGCGTATGTGCAGACGTCGAACTTCATCTCCAACGCATCCCCGGCCACCGTGACCGCCACCAGTCGGAGCGACGTCTATCGCCGCGCCACGGGCTCGGACACCATCGGCAGCGTGTTCTTCAACGACAGCTGCCTAAAGGTCGGGGAGGCCAACGGAAAATATCAGGTGATCTATCCGGTCCAGGGCGGCCATAAGATGGGCTGGGTCCCCCAATCAGCCTTTATCCTCATCCCTGACCCGCCCACACACACCGTATATAAACCGCCATGCAAGGCGTTTACCATCAGCGGCGGCCGGGTGACTGTTTACGACGGCGTAAACGGCTCGCCCTATCCTACCAGCGGCAACGGCGCGCACTACATCGACGGGGACACCGATCTGTGTACCATTGAAGCCTTCTACGACGAGGGTTGGTGCAAGGTCAACTATCCCTCCTCCAGCGGGAGCTTTACCGCCTATGCGCCCATCTCCACATTCGTCGTCGGGGGGATCACGCCTTACACCTGGACTGTGGACCGGCAACGCACCACCTACCGGCGCTCCACCGGCTCCGAGACGGTCAGCAACGGCGGGACCTCCTATGTCTCACCCAACGACGTCTGCATCGTCGTGTCTATAGAGAACGGACGGATGCAGCTGGAATATCCGCTGGACGGCGGCGGCTATAAGCTGGGTTGGGTCGATGTGCCGGAGACCACGAAGCCTACCATCACCAATGTATCCGTTTATGATCTCAGTCCCTCCGGCTACACGATCTCCTGCACCGCCACGGATGCCAGCGGGCTCAGAGAGGTGTACTTTCCCACCTGGACGGAGGCCAACGGACAGGACGACGTTCGCTGGGATACCGGCACAAAAAACGGAAACACCTATACCTACCGGGTCAATATCTCCGACCACAAAAACGAGCGGGGCGTCTATCACACCCATATTTACGCTTATGATATCTTCGGCAACTTTTCTGTGTATGGCAGCGAGGCCACCGTGCCGCAGCCGGATAACACCAAGCCCAGCATCAGCAATGTGAAAATCTCAAACCTCAGTTCCTCCGGGTTTACCATCTCCTGTACCGCCACGGACGCCAGCGGCATCCAAGCGGTGCTCTTCCCAACCTGGACCGAAGCCAATGGGCAGGACGACCTGGTTCCGTCCTGGCGGACCAACGATGCCGTCGTGGGAACGCGGAACGGGGATACCTTCACCTATCAGGTCTACACCTCCGCGCATAATAACGAAAGCGGAAAGTATATCACACATATCCACGCCATTGATCACTTCGGCAATGATCAGGCCTATTATACGGGAACCACGGTTCCGGTGGATGTGCAGGACATCAGCGTCAACAAGGGCGCCCTCCGTTTCAGCGCTCTGGGCCAGAGCGAAACCCTGATCGCCACCGTATCCCCCAGCAATGCGACGGATCCCTCCGTGATTTGGAGCAGCAGCAACGCCGCCGTCGCCACCGTTTCCAACGGCACAGTCACCGCCGTCGGCTACGGCAACGCGACCGTTACGGCAAAGACCCACAACGGCGTTTCCACCATCTGCCTGGTAACGGTGGAGCAGCCAAAGCTCACCGGGATTGCGGTCAAGACGTTGCCCAATGTGACTCAGTACGAGCTGGGCGCGATGCTGAACACGGAGGGTCTGGTCCTGACCGCGACCTACAGCGACGGCAGCACAAGCAACGTCACCAGCGGCTTCACCTGCTCGCCCACCGTGCTGAATACAGTTGGGGAACAGACCATCACGGTCACATACGGGGGCAAGACCACGAGCTTCCAGGTCACGGTGCTGACCCCGCATCCGAAGGTCTCCAATGTATCCTGTTCGATCGCCCAGGCCACTCCCGGCGCGCTGGTGGATGTGACCCTGCTGCTCTCAAATTGCGACGAATTCATGAATCTGAGCCTGGAGGTTGGTTACGACGCGGCAGCGCTCTCCCTGACAAAAGTGACCAATCATGTGACGGGATCGGACTTCGTCGCCTCCGAAACCCTGGGAGAAAATCCCTACGCGCTCACATGGACAAGCGCCAGCGGGAACCCATATCTCGGCAATCTTGTTACCCTGACCTTCGCCGTAAGCCAGTCGGCGGCGGGCGGCGTTTATCCGATTTCTGTCAGCTACTACAAGGGCGTGAACGGTCAGAACGTTGACGGCGTGAATGTGAACTACGACAGCAATTTCCAGTCCATCGGCCTGATTTATGCCTCTGGAGCGATTGAGGTGAGCGCCATTCCCAAGGACGCTCCCGCAGTCGGCTTTGGAACAGCCTTCGGCGTTCCCGGGGGCAAGGTGCTCGTACCGATCACGATCTACAACAATCCGGGCATCATCAGCCTGTCCTTCGATGTCACCTATGACGAGTCCGTTTTGACGCTTGAGTCCGTCAGCGATGAAGGAAAGCTGGGTGGCTCTCTGTTCGCGAACAAGCTTTCCAGCCCCTACCGCATGACATGGGGAAATGACCTGAGCACCGAGGATTCTCTGGATCAGGGGGTGATCGCCACGCTGGTATTCCGCGTCAAGGAGACAGCGCGGGAGGATACCTATCCGATCAGGATCTCCAACGCAGGGATTGAGGCGTACAACGTAGGAATGGTTGACGTCGTGTTTGCGTCTTCGGCAGGCTCCGTCACTGTGCGGAGCGTACTCCTCGGTGATGTCAATTCCGACGGAAAGGTTGACGGGAAGGACCGCACTGTATTGGCGCGTTATCTGGCGCACTGGGTCGGCTTTGATGAAAACAGCCTGGATCTCAGAGCGGCGGATGTCAACGCAGACGGGGTGGTAAACTCCAAGGATCGCACTGTGCTTGCCAGACATCTTGCAAACTGGGAAGGCTATGAGTCTTTGCCGTATTGTTCATGAGAGGTGGAAAAATGAGGCGAATCAATCGAATTCTTGCAGCGCTCCTCTGCGCCGCGCTTATGCTCTCGCCTGCGCTCATGCCGACCGGATCCGCTGCCGACCTGCTTCCCACTGTGAAGGTCTGCAGCGCGACCGGAGCGCCGGGGCAGACGGTAAGCGTCAATCTGACCTTGAGCGGCAATCCCGGCATCACGACTATGGTGCTGGATGTTTCGTTCGACGAAAGCGTGCTGACGCTTCAACAGGTTACGGACGCTGACAAGCTGGGAGCTCAGCTCCACTCGGACAAGTATCGCTCCCCCTATCGGCTGACGTGGGCAAATGATCTGTCCACAACAAATTTCAGCGGCAGCGGCCGGATCGTAACTCTGACCTTTGCCGTCAGCGCCGATGCGGCAGCCGGGGACTATCCGATTTCTGTGACATGCGGGGACATCTACAATGCCGACATGGAGGATGTCTTGTTTGTCACGCAGGATGGCTCCGTGACTGTAGCGAGCGGAAGCGTGACCGCAGCCGTCGTCCCGGACGGCGTATCGGTCAGGATCGAACCGTCCAATCAACTGAGCTATTCTTTGGGCTTTTGTGTGGTCTACGACGAAAACGGTCAGTTCCTGGGGTTCCAGACCATGCGCTCCACCACGGGAGCTGAGACAGTTGTTATTCCTTGCAATCCAAACCGGGCGCACACGGTCAGAGCGTTCTTCCTGAACGGAACTTGGTGCGCGGTGTGCGAAGCGTTGAGCGGCAGCGTCACGTCATAAGGCCGAACCGCAAAAAAGCTCCCATTCTGAAGTGTGCCCCATGTCAAGGACAATTATGAACTGTAGGGGGT
>JAFYIF010000193.1 GCA_017538775.1 Oscillospiraceae bacterium
CGCCCGTCGGCTTGCTTCTGACGGGCGGGCACATTTGTTCACAGGATTCAATCATAGAGTCTTTCATAATCCGGCAAAGCCGCCCATTCCGGCGTCTCCGTCAGCATGTCCGAGATCTCCCGGCAGACGTTCAGGAACGCCTGCCCCTTTTCATCGTTGGAGGTCATGGAGAACGAGATGTTTTCCGCCCGGATGGTCCTGGTCTTTCCGCCGAAGCGGACGGTCAGGATCAGCGTCATGGACGGCTTGGAGGAACCGTTGCCCGGGTCATACTTCCTGGGATAGGAAAATACATCGAGCGAAGCGATCCGCTCATAGACGAAAGCCGCTTCTTCCTCCGTCAGCGTGTGATAGGTCACATACTCTTCCGGGTGGGAAGCGTCGTTGGTTTTGACCAGTCTGCCCGTCGCGCTGTCATAGGAGCTGATTCCGTAGGTGCCCCAGGTCAGCGCAAAGGAGAAGTCCGCCGGGATCGCTGTGGTGCAGGTTGTCTCCATGCTTTTGTCCTCCTCGTCCGAACGTGTTTCGTTCCGCGCCGCCGCTGCGGGCAGCTTCGGTTCCGCGCCGTCTGTCTCCGGTGCGGCTTCGTCGCAGTCGGCCTCCTCGCATTCCGCCACCGCGTCCGGCGCTTCCGTGGCTGCCGGGACCATCGGCTCCTCGGGCAGACCGGCGGAATAGACGAGCTCGTTCCGCTCCGGCGCGTCGGCGGGTTCCTCCACCGCCTGCGACGCCACCGAGTAGGTGGAAGCCTCCTCCGCCGCTGCGCTTTGCTTGCCGAAATGCAGCGCGCCCCGCCCCAGGGTCAGCACCGTGCCCACCAGGATCGCGGCTGCGGCGGCCAGGGAGAAGAGCGGGCGCAGCCGGCCCAGACGCTTCTGCCGGGCCAGCACCCGTTCGCGCTGGTCGAAACGGGCCATGATGTTCCCATGGAGGTCGGCGGGCACAGGCTCCGGCTCCAGCAGCCCGGAGAGTTCCTGCATGGCCGCGTAGAACGCCCGGCAGTCCGCGCAGTGTTCCAGGTGCGCCCGGACCGCCCCGGCTTCCGTCTCATCCAGTTCCCCGTCCAGCAGGGCGCTGAGGCGCTCCTGCATCGCTTCGCAGTCTCTCATACCCGCTCACCTCCTTTCCGACCCTTAGACGGCCCCGGCGCGGAAAAGTTCCCGTCGGCGGAAAGGAGAGCGCAGAGCTTTTTCCGCGCCCGGAAAATGCGGGTCTTCACCGTGGCCTGGGGCAGGGAGAGGGCCGCGGCGATCTCCTCATAGCTCAGCCCGGCGTACTCCCGCAGCAGCAGAGGCCGCTGGAAGTCCTCCGGCAGCCGCGCCAGGGCCGCGCACACCTGGGCGCGGGTCTCGCTGCGCTCGGCCAGAACGGCGGGGTCATTCCGCGTGTCCGGGATGTCCAGCTCCGGCGACTCCCCGTCCCCGTCGGGGGAGAGGGACAGCGTGTCCCGCCGCCGGCGCAGCATGTCCGTACAGACGTTGGAGAGGATGCGGTACAGCCAGACGAAGAGCCGGCTGTCCCCCCGGAAGGAGGCCAGGCCGGTATAGGCTTTCAAAAAGGTCTCCTGCACCGCGTCCGCCGCGTCCTCCTCGCTGCGGAGGCTGCGCAGGGCCAGGTGATAGAGGGCGCGCTCGTTGTCCAGCACGATCCGTTCAAAGGCGTCCCGGTCCCCCGCCTTCGCGGCGGCGACCAGTTCCAGTTCCGAAAACCCGATCACGCGCTTCCCCTCCTTTCCGCTCAGCGCAGATCCCGCTTGATCCTGGCCGCCGCCCGGCGCACGTCCTCGAGCGTCTCCACTCGGACCAGCTCAGCTTTATAAGCCCCGGCATAGGGCACGCCCCGCAGATACCAGCACAGGTGCCGCCGGGCCTCCAGACAGGCCGGACGCTCCCCCCGCAGCGCGGCGGCGTGCTCAATCTGCGCCACCGCCGTGTCGATGCGCTGCGCCAGCGGGGGCTTTTCCGGGAGCGGCAGCCCGGACAGCG
>JAFYIF010000194.1 GCA_017538775.1 Oscillospiraceae bacterium
ATTTCTGAGCGCGAAAGGATCGGGAATGCTGTACAGAGCTGTTGCGAACAGCTTTTGTACAGCGTTCTCGATCATTCGCATGGTCACAGTCTGCTGTGCCCGAAGCGCAAGCGCATGGATCAAATGGGAAAACAGTTCCAGGGGAGACTTACATGAGCGATACAGACAAAAACGGGATGGCCGAATCTGCCGACAAACGCTGGTTTGGCGATGAATGGGATTGACTGTTTTCCATCGCCCGGATATAATGAGACCCATATTCATGCGTCAATATGTACTCATAGCAAACGGAGGAACGGACACGATCCCGCAGAATCGCTATCTCAGGAAACGCAGCAGCAAAAAGGAAAACAGAAGGTCATCCCTGGGCTTCGACGCTGCGGAACCTCTTTGACAATACAAGTTGGATCAGATTGAATTATGAGAAGATCATAGAAACAAAAATACATTCACTTTGCTTGGCTGGCCCAGCTGGCAAAAGAAAAGTCGATGAAAGCGGGGCCGACCCTGAAAGGAGAAGAAACGATGCTTAGAACCGTAGAAAAAATGGTAAAAGGCTACCGGACACAGGACGGGGCCGGGGTCAGCCTGGTGCGCGTCCTGGGCAATGAGACGGTGGACGCTTTTGATCCTTTCCTGATGCTGGACGCCTTTGATTCCACCGACCCGCGGGACTATCTGGCCGGATTCCCGATGCACCCGCACCGGGGCATTGAGACGGTGACCTTCCTCTCCAAAGGCTCCATCGTCCACGAGGACCACCTGGGCACGAAGGCCACGATCCACGACGGGGAGGCCCAATGGCTGACCGCCGGCTCCGGCGCGTATCACTCCGAAATGCCGCAGCGCGCGGAGCGGATGCTGGGCTTGCAGCTCTGGCTCAACCTCCCCGCCCGGTACAAGATGACGGCGGAGCCCTTCTATCACGGGATTCTCAACCGCGAGATCCGGGAATTCCCGCTCTCGGCGGGCAGGCTCCGGCTGGTAGCGGGCGAGTATGAAGGCCATTCCGGCATCCAGGGGAAGTATCTGCCGCTGGACTACTACGACATCTTCCTCGATGCCCACGGCTCCGTGACGCTGGATGTGCCGGGGGAGAACAAGTCCGCGATGGTGTTCACGCTGGAGGGCGCGGCCACGGTCAGCGGCACCTTTGTCCCCGCGAAGACGGCGGCGAAGCTGGGCGCGGGCGACAGAGTGACCATCGAGGCCGGGGACGCGCCGATTGAGATCGTCTTCCTGTGTTCCGAGCGTCTGGGCGAGCCGGTGGCCTGGTACGGGCCGATCGTCATGAACAGCCGGGAGGAGCTGATCCGGGCCTACACGGAACTGGAGTACGGTGGCTTCATCCAGCAGGCCGCGAAATATGAGAACGGGTGACAGGCATGGCCTTTGATTTCAAAAAGGAATACAAGGAGTTCTATCTGCCGAAAAACCGGCCCGCCATCGTGACGGTCCCGCCGATGCAGTATCTGGCCGTCCGGGGCCAGGGCGATCCGAACCAGGAGGACGGCGCATACCGGCAGTCCATCGCGCTGCTGTACGGCGTCGCGTTTACGGTCAAGATGAGCAAGCTGGGCGACCACCGGATGGCGGGCTATTTTGATTTCGTCGTGCCGCCGCTGGAGGGCTTCTGGTGGCAGGACGGCCAGACGGGGCTCGACTACGCCCACAAGGAGCAGCTGCAATGGATCTCCGTCATCCGTCTCCCGGACTTTGTGACCCAGGCGGAGTTCGCGTGGGCGGTGGAAGAGGCGACGCGGAAAAAGAAGACGGATTTCTCAAAGGTGGAGTTTTTGCGCTATGACGAAGGGCTATGCGTGCAGGGTATGCACCTCGGCCCCTATGACGACGAGCCCGCCACGGTGGAGCGGATGCACCGCTTTGCGGAAGAACAGGGCTTTGTGCCGGACTTCACGGAGCGCAGGCGGCACCATGAGATCTATCTGAGCGATGCGCGGAAGGTGCCGCCGGAGAAGCGGAAAACCGTGATCCGGCATCCGATCCGGAAATGAACCGGGACAAACACGCAAAGCGCGGCTATCTGCCGGAGGACGCGCGCAATTTCTCCGCCGCCGCGCTGCCGACGCTCCGGACCGCCGCCCGCCACATCGCCTATCTGATCAACGAGGGCTACGACCTGAAAGGCGCGACCGCCTTTGTGGGGAACCGCTTTCTGCTCTCGGCGCGTCAGCGGCTGGCGCTCATGCGGAGTCTGGCCACGGACCGGCAGTTGGCTCTCCGCAGGGCGAAGGAGACGGAGAAAGGCCCGGAGGTCTGGATCGACGGCTTCAACACGCTCATCACGCTGGAGGTTTTGTGCAGCGATTCGCTGCTATTCTCCTGCATGGACGGCACGGTCCGCGACCTGGCGGCCCTTCGCAGCACCTACCGGCTCATCCCGGAGACGGATGGGGCGGTCCGGCTGCTGCTGGACGCGCTGCAAGGGATGTGGGTGCAAACCGCACACATCCTGCTGGACGAGCCGGTGTCCAACTCCGGGCGGCTGAAAGCCCGGATCGCGGAGCTGGGGGAGGGCGCGGCGTTCGCGCTGGACATTCAGATTCTGAAGGACGTGGATCGGGCCTTATATGGGAAACGCTGCGTCATCTCCAGCGATTCCGTCATCCTGGACCGCTGCGAAAGCTGGATCAACCTGGCGGCGCGCTGCGCGGAAGCGCAGGGCGCGCAGCCGATCAAGGTATGGGAGTGATAGGACATGAGCAGAGATATGACGGTTCTCGTGGACGACAGCGCGATCAATCTCCGCGTCGGCGCGATCATCACCAGGGGCGATCAGGTCCTGATGGTCCGGAACAGCCGGGACAAGTATTATTATTCGGTCGGCGGACGTATCCAGATCGGGGAGAGCTCGGAACAGGCCGTTGTGCGCGAGGTTTCGGAAGAACTGGGCGTATCCATGGAGATCGAGCGGCTCGGTTTTGTGCAGGAGAACTATTTCTACGGAACGCTGGGAGACAAAACCAGGCGGCTGATCTATGAGATTTGCTTTTACTATTACATGAAGGTTCCGCCGGATTTTGAGCTGCGCCACCGGGACGTTTCCGGGGATGGAAGCGGCGAAGCAATAGAATGGCTGCCATTTGATACGCAGGAAACGATCTATCCGACCTTCTTCAAAACGGAGCTGGCGCGGCCCTCCGACGGAATCAGGCACATAATCAGTGACGAAAGATAAGAAAAGCATGGACAAACAAACGATCCTTCACGACTATTTCGGCTATGACAGCTTCCGCGACGGCCAGGAGCAGCTGATCGACGCGATCCTGGCCGGGCGGGACGCCTTCGGCGTGATGCCCACCGGCGGCGGGAAAAGTCTCTGCTATCAGGTCCCGGCGATGCTGTTGCCGGGACTCACTTTCGTCGTCAGCCCCCTGATCGCGCTGATGCAGGACCAGGTGACCGCGCTGAAGGAGGCGGGCATCCCGGCGGCCTACGTCAACAGCAGCCTCAACGCCGAGCAGCTCCGCCGGGTGTTTTCCAACATCCGGGCGGGACTCTACCGGATCGTATATGTCGCGCCGGAGCGCCTGGAGACGGAGAGCTTTCTGCGCCTGGTTTCTGCGCTGCAAATCGATTTTCTCGCGGTGGACGAGGCGCACTGCATCTCCCAATGGGGGCAGGATTTCCGGCCCAGCTACTTAAAGATTTTGCAATTCATCCAGGGTCTCCAGCGCCGCCCGGTGGTGGCGGCCTTCACCGCCACGGCGACGGAGGCGGTGCGGCAGGACGTGGTGCGGATCCTGGAACTGCAAGACCCGCTGTGCGTCGTCACCGGCTTTGACCGGCCGAATCTGCGGTGGTTGGTCCTGCACCCGCAGAAAAAGCTCCCGGCGCTGCTCCGTGCCCTGCGGAAGTGGGACGGACAGAGCGGGATCGTCTACTGCGCCACGCGGAAGAACGTGGAGAAGGTTTGCGACGCGCTGTGCGAGGAAGGGGTTTCCGCGACGCGCTACCACGCAGGCCTGGACGAGGCGGAGCGGCGGCGCAACCAGGAGGATTTCGTCTACGACCGCAAAAGCGTCATGGTCGCTACGAACGCCTTTGGGATGGGCATCGACAAGAGCAACGTCCGCTTCGTCGTCCACTACAATATGCCGAAGAGCATCGAGGCCTATTACCAGGAGGCGGGCCGCGCAGGCCGGGACGGGGAGGCGGCGGATTGCGTCCTGCTGTACAACGTCGGAGACGTGCAGACCGCGCGATTTCTGATCGAGAACAGCGAAGAAAACGAAGCCCTGACGCCGGAGGAACGCGCTGAGGTGCGGAAACAGGATCTGCTTCGGCTGGGCCGCATGGTCGGCTACTGCAAAACGGATTCCTGCCTCCGGGGTTACATCCTGGACTATTTCGGACAGACCCATCCCGCGACCTGCGGCAATTGCGGCAACTGTCTGGCTGAGCGTGAGACTGTGGATGTCACACGCCAGGCGCAGATGATCCTCTCCTGCGTCAAGCGCATTGAAAACCGCCTGGGCTATAACGTGGGCGCAACGCTGGTCAGCGAGACCCTGCGCGGCAGCCGGAGCCAGCGCGTCGCGTCCCTCGGCCTTGATGCGCTTTCCACCTACGGCCTGCTGCGGACAGAGAGCAAGGACACCGTTCGAAACTACATCGAGGGCCTGGAACAGCAGGGCTACCTCCGCACCGACCCGGTCCACCACGCCCTGCGCCTGACCGAAAAGGCAAACGGAGTGCTCTTTCACGGGGAGCCGGTCACGCTGTCGCTGTCCCATCCCCGCGCCGAGGAAGCGCGCAGAAGCAGCCGCACGAGCGCGCCGCCTGCGCCGCGCGCCCCCGTTCCGGCACGCGACGACGTATTTGAGGCGCTGCGCAAGCTGCGGCGGGAGATCGCGGACCGGGAGCAGATCGCGGCCTACATGGTGTTCTCCGACGCGACGCTGCGGGACATGGCGGCA